>NZ_JBEXRA010000027.1:0-123109 GCF_040612855.1 Streptomyces sp. NPDC006332 | reverse complement strand
CATCTGCCGATGTAGGCGCTGCCCTGGTTGGCGTCGACGACCTCCAGTACGCCCTCGTGCCAGCGGGCCACGGCGACAAACCCCTCAGACGAGATTCACCGCACGCGCGGACGTCGCCCCGATCTCCTCCGCGACCTCCGCCAGCACACCGGCGGGCACCGCGTCGTCGACGGTCAGCACCGCAAGCGCCTCGCCACCGGCCGTCGACCGGGCGACCTGCATACCGGCGATGTTGATCCCGCCCTCGCCGAAGATCTTGCCGACCGTGCCGACGACACCGGGCCGGTCCTCGTAGCTCAGCACCACCATGTGGTCGGCGAGCGCGAGGTCGACGTCGTAGTCACCGACCGCGACGATCTTCTGCAGGTGCTTCGGGCCGGCCAGCGTGCCGGAGACCGACACCTCCTCGCCGTTGCCGAGCGTGCCGCGCACGGTGACGACGTTGCGGTGGTCGTTCGACTCCGAGCTGGTGGTCAGCCGAACCTCGACGCCGCGCTCCTGCGCGAACAGCGGGGCGTTCACGTACGACACCGTCTCGTCGACGACGTCCTCGAAGACACCCTTGAGGGCGGACAGCTCCAGCACCTTCACGTCGTGCTGGGTGATCTCGCCGTACACCTCGACGTCGAGGCGGACCGCGACCTCGCCCGCGAGCGCGGTGAAGATGCGGCCGAGGCGCTCGGCGAGCGGCAGGCCGGGCTTGACGTCCTCGGCGATGACACCGCCCTGGACGTTCACCGCGTCCGGGACCAGCTCACCGGCGAGGGCGAGCCGTACCGACCTGGCGACGGCGATGCCGGCCTTCTCCTGCGCCTCGTCGGTCGACGCGCCGAGGTGCGGGGTGCACACCACCTGGTCGAGCTCGAAGAGCGGGGAGTCCGTGCAGGGCTCCTTGGCGTACACGTCGAGACCGGCACCGGCGACCCGGCCCTCCTTGAGGGCGGAGTACAGCGCCTCCTCGTCGACGATGCCGCCACGCGCGGCGTTGACGATCCGCACCGACGGCTTGACCTTGTGCAGCGCCTCGTCACCGATGAGCCCCAGGGTCTCGGGGGTCTTCGGCAGGTGCACGGTGATGAAGTCGGCGACCTCGAGCAGCTCGTCGAGGGAGAGGACCTTCACGCCCATCTGCGCGGCCCGGGCAGGCTGGACGTAGGGGTCGTACGCGACGACCTTCATGCCGAAGGCGGACATGCGCTGGGCGACGAGGGCACCGATACGGCCGAGGCCGACCACGCCCAGGGTCTTCTCCGCGAGCTCCACACCGGTGTACTTGCTGCGCTTCCACTCGCCGTTCTTCAGCGCGGTGTTGGCCTGCGGAATGTGGCGCGCGGTGGCGAGCAGCAGACCGCAGGCCAGCTCGGCGGCGGTCACGATGTTGGAGGTGGGGGCGTTGACGACCATCACGCCGGCCTTGGTGGCGGCGGAGACGTCGACGTTGTCCAGGCCGACGCCGGCTCGTGCGACGACCTTCAGCTTGTTCGCGGCGGCGACGGCCTCCGCGTCGACCTTGGTGGCCGAACGGATCAGGATCGCGTCGACATCAGCGATGGCGGGCAGCAGCTCGGCCCGGTCGGCGCCGTTGCAGTGCCGGATGTCGAAGTCCGGACCGAGCGCGTCGACAGTCGCGGGCGACAGCTCTTCAGCGATGAGTACGACAGGTTTCGAGCTCACGTGAGTCCTCACAAGTCCATTGCGTGCGGACGGCCGTCCCGACGGCCGCAGGCGGTGGAGGGTGCTAGCCGCGTGGAAGACGCACGACGCTGTGGGCCTGACGCGTATGTAGTACGGCAGTGTAGTGGCGGGGCGGGGGCCGTCTCACGCCGCCCGAGAAAGGATCACTCGGACGAGAAAAGGCGGCCCCGCCTCACCCAGTGTTACGCCTCTTCGTCGTTCACCCAGCTCATGAGCTTGCGCAGCTCCTTGCCGGTGGTCTCCAGCAGGTGCTCGGAGTCCTGGGTCTTGTACTCGTTGTACTTCTTCAGACCGCCGTGGTACTCGTCCATCCAGGCCTGGGCGAAGGTGCCGTCCTGGATCTCGGCGAGGACCTTCTTCATCTCGGCCTTGGTGGCGTCGGTGATGATCCGGGGGCCGGTGACGTAGTCGCCCCACTCGGCGGTCTCGGAGATCGACCAGCGCATCTTCTCCAGGCCGCCCTCGTACATGAGGTCGACGATCAGCTTCAGCTCGTGCAGGCACTCGAAGTAGGCGATCTCCGGCTGGTAGCCCGCCTCGGTCAGGGTCTCGAAGCCGGCCTTGACCAGAGCCGCGGTGCCACCGCACAGGACGGCCTGCTCACCGAACAGGTCGGTCTCGGTCTCCTCGGTGAAGGTCGTCTTGATGACGCCGGCGCGGGTGCCGCCGATGCCCTTTGCGTAGGACAGGGCCAGCGCGAAGGCGCTGCCGGTGGCGTCCTGCTCGACGGCCGCGATGCAGGGAACGCCGCGCCCCTCCTCGTACTGGCGACGGACCAGGTGACCCGGGCCCTTCGGGGCGACCATGCAGACGTCGACGCCGGCCGGGGGCTTGATGAAGCCGAAGCGGATGTTCAGGCCGTGACCGAAGAACAGCGCGTCGCCGTCCTTCAGGTTGTCCTTGATGTGCTCCTCGTAGACCTGGCCCTGGATCGGGTCCGGGACGAGGATCATGATGACGTCGGCCTCGGCGGCGGCCTCCGAAGGGCTCACCACGCGCAGGCCCTGCTCCTCGGCCTTCGCCTTGGACTTGGAGCCCTCGTGCAGGCCGACACGCACGTCGACACCCGAGTCACGGAGCGACAGCGCGTGGGCGTGGCCCTGGCTGCCGTAACCGATGACCGCGACCTTGCGGCCCTGGATGATGGACAGGTCGGCGTCGGCGTCGTAGAACAGCTCGGCCACTTTGGGTTCTCTCCTTGGTGTGCAGGTGTTGCGTCCCACCGTATGACGGAGGGCGGAAGGGAAGTTTCGGGGTCTCGGTATACGGGCGGCCGACGAAACCGACCGCCCGTCTCCGATGTCTTACGCCGACCGGTCCAGGGCGCGCAGCGACCGGTCCGTGATCGAACGGGCCCCGCGTCCGATCGCAATGGTGCCGGACTGCACTAGTTCCTTGATGCCGTACGGCTCGAGCATCTTCAGCATGGCTTCCAGCTTGTCGCTGGAGCCGGTGGCCTCGATGGTGACGGCCTCCGGGGAGACGTCCACGGTCTTGGCTCGGAAGAGGTGGACGATCTCGACGATCTGGGAGCGCGTCTCGTTGTCGGCGCGCACCTTCACCAGAACGAGTTCACGCTGGACGGCCGAGCCGGGCTCCAGCTCGACGATCTTGAGCACGTTGACGAGCTTGTTGAGCTGCTTCGTCACCTGCTCAAGCGGCAGCTCGTCGACGACGCTCACCACGATGGTGATGCGGGAGATGTCGGGGTGCTCGGTGACACCGACGGCGAGCGAGTCGATGTTGAAGCCGCGACGGGAGAACAGGGCGGCGATCCGGGCCAGGATGCCCGGGGTGTTCTCCACCAGGACGGAGAGCGTGTGCTTGGACATGTCTCTTGGGTCTCTCTCGCTCAGTCGTCTTCGTTGTCGCCGAAGTCGGGGCGGACGTCCCGGGCGGCCATGATCTCGTCGTTGGAGGTGCCGGCGGCGACCATCGGCCACACCATCGCGTCCTCGTGGACGATGAAGTCCACGACGACCGGGCGGTCGTTGATCGAGTTCGCCTCTTCGATGGCCTTGTCGAGGTCGTCCGGCGACTCGCAGCGGATCGCGTAGCAGCCCATGGCCTCCGACAGCTTCACGAAGTCGGGGACCCGGGTGCCCGCGCTGGGCTGCTTGCCGTCCGCCCCCGGGCCGCTGTGCAGCACGGTGTTGGAGTAGCGCTGGTTGTAGAAGAGGGTCTGCCACTGGCGAACCATCCCGAGGGCGCCGTTGTTGATGATGGCGACCTTGATCGGGATGTTGTTCAGGGCGCAGGTGGTGAGCTCCTGATTGGTCATCTGGAAGCAGCCGTCGCCGTCGATCGCCCAGACGGTCTGTCCGGGCGCGCCGGCCTTGGCACCCATCGCGGCCGGGACCGCGTAGCCCATCGTTCCCGCGCCGCCGGAGTTCAGCCAGGTCGCCGGGTTCTCGTACTGGACGTAGTGGGCGGCCCACATCTGGTGCTGACCGACGCCCGCGGCGAAGATCGTGCCGTCCGGGGCGAGTTGGCCGATGCGCTCGATGACCTGCTGCGGGGAGAGGGACCCGTCCGCCGGCTGGTCGTAGCCCAGGGGATAGTTCTCGCGCCACCGGTTGAGGTCCTTCCACCAGGCGCTGTAGTCGCCCCGGTGGCCCTCGCTGTGCTCCTTCTGCACGGCCTGGACCAGGTCCGCGATCACCTCGCGGGCGTCACCGACGATCGGCACGTCCGCGGCACGGTTCTTGCCGATCTCGGCCGGGTCGATGTCGGCGTGGACGATCCTGGCGTGCGGGGCGAAGCTGTCCAGCTTGCCGGTGACGCGGTCGTCGAAGCGGGCTCCGAGGGCGACGATCAGGTCGGCCTTCTGCAGCGCGGTGACGGCGGTGACCGCACCGTGCATGCCCGGCATTCCCACGTGCAGCTCGTGACTGTCGGGGAATGCGCCGAGCGCCATCAGGGTGGTGGTGACGGGCGCTCCGGTGAGTTCGGCGAGGACCTTCAGCTCGGCGGTGGCCTTGGCCTTCAGGACGCCGCCGCCGACGTACAGGACGGGCCGCTGCGCGGCGGTGATCAGCTTGGCGGCCTCGCGGATCTGCTTGGCGTGCGGCTTGGTCACCGGGCGGTAGCCGGGCAGGTCCATGACCGGGGGCCAGGAGAAGGTCGTCTGCGCCTGGAGGGCGTCCTTGGCGATGTCGACCAGGACCGGGCCGGGCCGGCCGGTGGCGGCGATGTGGAACGCCTGCGCGATCACCCGGGGGATGTCCTCGGCCTTGGTGACCAGGAAGTTGTGCTTGGTGATCGGCATCGTGATGCCGACGATGTCCGCCTCCTGGAAGGCGTCCGTGCCGATCGCCTTGGAGGCCACCTGGCCGGTGATCGCCACGAGCGGCACCGAGTCCATGTGGGCGTCCGCGATCGGCGTCACCAGGTTGGTCGCGCCGGGGCCGGAGGTCGCCATGCAGACGCCCACCTTGCCGGTGGCCTGCGCGTAACCGGTGGCCGCGTGCCCCGCGCCCTGCTCGTGGCGGACCAGGACGTGACGCACCCGGGTGGAGTCCATCAGGGGGTCGTACGCGGGAAGGATCGCACCGCCGGGAATGCCGAATACCGTGTCGGCCCCGACCTCCTCGAGAGAGCGGATGAGGGACTGCGCACCCGTGACGTGCTCGGGTGCGGACTGCTGTCCTCCGGAACGGGGCCGCGGCTGCGGGTGATGGGCCCCGTTGGCCTGCTCGGTCATCGGCATTCTCTTCTCGATGCTGAGGGTTTTTGCGAAGTTTGTGCGATTTTCGGCTGCTGCACGGAAGGCGCCTGTGCAACAAAAAACCCCTCGTGCCATAAGGCAAGCGAGGGGAGCGCGCCGGGTGGGGTCGCTGGGAGTTCCGGGTCCGTCCGGAGGTCACCAGCGTCAGCCGACGCGCTTTCCAAGTACGAGAATTCGGGTGCGCATGGCACTGACCCTCCCCCCGGCACGCACCCACTGTCAAGTGGGTGGGACAGGAGTCTCATTATGTGAGCGGAGGACCGTACCGCTGCCGAGCACCGCCGTCACGCCTTGGGTGTACACCCCCGCACCGCCGCCCGCGAACGCGGGCTCGGCCGGGCCGTGCGGCACCGGGCAGTGGCCGGAACTCAGCGCCCGGCGCAGCCGGTGCTCGTCCAGCGGACCCGAGAACGCCTTGCCCTGCCCGTGGGTGCAGCCCATCGCGCGCAGCGCCACGACCTGCTCCGGCAGGTCCACGCCGTCCGCCACGGACTGCAGCCCGAGATCCCCGGCGATCCGCAGCAGCCCACTGGTGATCTTGTGCAGCCGCGCGGACTCGACGACACCCTCGACCAGACCGCGGTCCAGCCTGAGCACGTCGACGGGGAGTCGCCGAAGGGCGGTGATGGCCGCGTATCCGCTTCCGAAACCGTCCAGGGCGATCCGGACCCCGAGCCTGCGCAACGCACTCAGCCGGCGCTCCAGCTCGTCCAGACAGACCCGGGGGTCGATGTCGGACAGCTCGATCACCAGGGACCCGGACGGCAGCGCGTGCCGGGTCAGCAGGGCCTCCGTCGAGCCGGGCGGCATCGAGCGGTCCAGCAGCCGGCGCGCGCTCATTCGTACCGCCACCGGCACGGACAGCCCGGCAGCCGCTCGCTCGGCCGCCTGCTCGACGGCCTCCTCCAGCATCCAGCGCCCCAGTTCGGCGGTCTTGTCGCTGTCCTCGGCCACCCGCAGGAACTCGGCGGGCGTGAACAGCACGCCTTGGGAGGAACGCCAGCGCGCCTGGGCGGAGACCGATGTGATCCGGCCGTCCTGAAGGCACACCACCGGCTGGTGCAGCAGCGTGAACTCGCCGTCGTGCAGCGCCGCCCGCAGACGCGTGGCCAGCTCCGCCTTCCGTACGACGTCCTGCTGCATCTGTGGGGCGTACAGCTCGACTCGGCCCTTGCCGCCCGCCTTGGCGCGGTACATCGCGAGGTCCGCGTTGCGCAGCAGTTCGCCCGCGCCGAGGCCGGGTTCGGCGAAGGCCACGCCGATGGAGGCGTTCACCCGGACATCGTTGCCGTCGATGAAGAACGGTTGCGCGAGCTTGGTGCGGAGGCGGTCGGCGAGCTCCAGGATGTGACCTTCGCGGGCGGAGCGGTCACGGGTTCCGTCACCGACGATCAGGGCCGCGAACTCGTCGCCGCCGAGCCTGGACGCGGTGTCCCCGTGCCGGACGGCGTCCTGGAGCCTGCGGGCGGCCTGGACCAGCAGCTCGTCGCCGGCCTGGTGCCCGATCGTGTCGTTGACGGCCTTGAAGCCGTCCAGGTCGATGAAGAGGACGGCCGTGCCGCGCAGCGCGGCCCCCCGGTCCGAGGAGCGGCGGCCGGACACGGCCTGCTGGACGCGTCGGGTGAACAGGGCACGGTTGGGCAGGTCGGTCAGCGGGTCGTGCTCGGCGTTGTGCTGGAGCTGCGCCTGCAGTCGGACCCTCTCGGTCACGTCCCGGCTGTTGAAGATGAGGCCGCCCTGGTGACGGTTGACCGTGGACTCGACGTTGAGCCAGCCCCCCTCACCGGACCGGAAACGGCATTCGATGCGGGTGGTGGGTTCCTCCAAGGGGCTGGCGGCAAGGAAGCGGCGCACCTCGTGCACCACGCAGCCCAGATCCTCCGGGTGGATGAGTCCGGCCAGTTCCGTGCCGACGAGCTCCTCGGCCGGCCGCCCGTACACCCCGGCGGCGGCCGGGGAGACGTAGCGCAGGATGCCGTTGGGTGCGGCGATCATGATGACGTCGCTGGAGCCCTGCACCAGGGAGCGGAAGTGGTTCTCCTGCTGCGCCAGTTCCTGGGTGAGGGTGATGTTGTCGAGCAGCATGATGCCCTGGCGCACCACGAGGGCGAGCACCACCGTGCCGCCGGTGAGCAGCACCACGCGGTCGACGCTGCGGCCGTTGAGGACGTTGTAGAGGATCCCCAGGGTGCAGACGGCGGCGGCGAGGTAGGGCGTGAGGGCGGCCAGGGAGCCGGCGATGGGCCGGGCGGTCGGGTACCGGCTGTGGTCGGCTCCCTGCGCGGCCGGGTGGTGGTGCGGGCCGGGACGGTGTCCGGGCAGGTGTTCGCGCACCACTCGGGTACCCCCGGCCGGGGCCACCCGGTCGGCGTCGGCTCCGGACCCCGACGCGGCCCAGGGGGCGTACGCGAGGAGCAGCGAGCCGGCGAACCAGCCCGCGTCGAGCAGCTGGCCGGAGCGGTAGGTGTGATGCAGCAGGGGCGAGGTGAACAGCGCGTCGCACATCACGGTCAGGGCGAGCGCCCCGATCGCGGTGTTGACCGCCGTACGGTTCACCGACGAGCGCCTGAAGTGCAGGGCGAGCACCATGCTGACCAGGGCGATGTCCAGCAGCGGATAGGCGAGCGAGAGCGCGGCGTGCGACACGCTCGATCCCTCGGACCTGGCCGCCTGCGCGAGGGCGAGGCTCCAGGACAGCGTGAGCAGGGAGCCGCCGATCAGCCAGGCGTCCAGGCCGAGGCAGACCCAACCGGCCTTGGTGGCCGGCCGCTTGGCGAGCACCAGCAGGCCCACGATGGCGGGCGGCGCGAAGCACAGGAAGAACAGGTCGGCGTAGCTGGGGCTGGGCACCTCGACACCGAGGACGACCTCGTACCACCCCCAGACCAGGTTGCCCAGGGCCGCCATCGTCGAGGAGAGGGCGAACAGCAGCCACGCGCATCGAAAGCGGACCCGGTGGCTGCGGGCGTAGAGGAAGCAGGAGACGGCCCCGGCGCCCGCGGCGGCGCTCAGCCCGAAGTCACCCATGATCAGGGCGGCCTCGCGCGAGCCCCAGCCGAGCGCGGAACCGAGGGCGTATCCCGCGCACACCAGGGCCAGGAGGAGTTGGCGGGCCGCGCTCGATCCGCCGCGGCAAACCGGAGGACGGGTCGGTGACGCCCCGGGCACGCGCCGGACCTGCGGCGCCGAGTCGAGGGTGGTCGTGGAAGACAGGGGCGAGCTCACCGGGCCCTCCCGATCCGCGCCGCCCAGGGGCCCCTCGGGTCCCGGTGCGCTGGGTGCGCGTGCCTGTCGCGGCTGCTGTGCCCGCGGTGGTGGCCGCGATGACGATCGCTGTGATGGAGATGGCCGTGGCGGCGGTGGCTGTGGGGTCCGGCGTGGCCGTCGTGACGGCTGCCGTGGTGACCGCGTGCTGCCCTGTTCCAGGGTCGTCGCCGGCGGCCCCGCCGCGTCGGATCGTTCGTCCATAGGCCGTGCATCGCCCGTCGCCCCCCTCACAGTCTGCAATCCATCCCCGGCGCCGAACGGTGCACGGCGCAGCCCCTGTCGGGACGATACACCAGTCTCGTCACTCAGGGACATAGTTCCTCTACGCTCCGTGACGACCAGCGGGGATGCGGGTACCCACCGCGTCCGGAAGATTGCGGAGGGTACCGGAACCGGACTGTGCGCCTGTCGCGCCCGTCGCGCGGATCGCGCGCCTGGGGCTCGGGCCGTGGGCGTCAGGCGCCGGTCGCGCCCGTCGTGAGGATCACGTTGCGCAGCGGCTCCCGGTTCACGAACCGGTTCAACTGGTCCACCAGGAGCCGCTTGGCGCGGGGCAGGAACGCCGACGTGGGCCCCCCGACATGGGGGCTGATGAGCACGCCGGGCGCGTGCCACAGGGGGTGGCCCGGGGGCAGCGGCTCGGGGTCGGTGACGTCGAGGGCGGCGGTGAGGCGCCCGCTGTCCAGTTCGGCGAGCAGTGCCTTGGTGTCGACGACGGGGCCGCGGGCCACGTTGACCAGCAGCGCGCCGTCCTTCATACGGGCCAGGAAGCCGGCGTCCACCAGGTGGCGGGTGGTCTCGCTGAGCGGTGTGGAAAGGATCACGACGTCCGCCTCCGGCAACAGGGAGGGGAGGTCGGTGAGTGGGTGCACGGGTCCGCGCGCCGTGGTGCGCTGGGAGCGCGCGACGCGCGCCACACGCGCTACCTCGAACGGAACGAGCCGGTCCTCGATCGCCGATCCGATCGAGCCGTATCCCACGATGAGGACGTTCCGGTCCGCCAGCGCGGGCCGGAACCCGCCGCGCCACTCCCCCAGGTCCTGGGCGCGGACGAAGCCCGGTACGCCGCGCAGCGAGGCGAGGGTCAGCGTGAGCGCGAGTTCGGCCGTGCTCGCCTCGTGCACCCCGCGGGCATTGCACAACCGCACGCCGGGGCGCAGGTGTTTGAGGCCCGGCTCGACGGCGTCGGTACCGGCCGACAAGGTCTGCACGACCTGCACGGAACTCAGGCGCGGGACGGGCCGCAGGACGACCTCGGCGGGCTTCATGTAGGGGACCACGTAGTACACGCAGTCGGCGGGGTCGGCGGGAAAGTCCTCCTCGCCGTTCCAGAAGCGGTAGTTCAGGCTCTCGGGGAGTCCTTCGATCTCGTCCGGCGGGACGGGGAGCCACACGTCAGCAGCAGTCATGCTCAGGAGGCTATGTCAGGGACGCGGCAGCGCAGAGGTTAGGTTGGAGGCCAGGAGAGGGAGGGTCACGAGCAGGTGGAGCGCAGGACGATCGGCGCGGCGGCGCTCGCGGTGGGAGCCGTCGGACTCGGGTGCATGCCGATGAGCTGGGCGTACAGCGGGTCACGGCAGCGCGGCGAGGAGTCGATCAGGGCCGTGCACCGGGCGCTGGACCTGGGCTCGACGCTCCTGGACACGGCCGACATGTACGGCCCGTTCACCAACGAGCTGCTGATCGGACGGGCGCTGAAGGAACGGCGCCAGGACGCCTTCGTGTCGACCAAGGTCGGTCTGCTGGTGGGCGAGCAGCACATCGTGGCCAACGGCCGCCCGGGTTATGTGAGACGGGCCTGCGACGCCTCCCTGCGCCGACTGCAGACCGACGTCATAGACCTCTACCAGCTGCACCGGGCGGACCCCGAGGTTCCGGTCGAGGAGACCTGGGGTGCGATGGCTGACCTCGTCCGGGCCGGAAAGGTGCGGGCGTTGGGTCTGTGCGCGGTGGGTGCGCGCGAGGGCCGCCGGTCCGGAGTCGGTCTGCACGACGCGACGCTGCGGCAGCTGCGGAGAGTGCAGCAGGTCTTCCCGGTGAGCGCGGTGCAGGCGGAGCTGTCGGTGTGGTCGCCGGAGGCGACGCGGTCGCTGCTGCCGTGGTGCGAGGCCCGCGGCATCGGTTTCCTGGCCGCGATGCCGCTCGGCAACGGCTTCCTGACCGGCACGCTCACTCCCGGTGAGGGCTTCGAACGGGACGACGTGCGGGCCCGCCATCCCCGTTTCACCGCCGAGATGATGGCCGCGAACCAGCCGATCGTGGCCGGCCTGCGCCGGGTGGCCCGCCGCCACGGCCCGGACGTCACCCCGGCCCAGGTGGCTCTGGCCTGGGTCCTGACCCAGGCCAGACATGTGGTCCCGGTGCCCGGCGCCAAGCAGGAGCGCTGGGTGACGGACAACGCACGGGCGGCGACCCTGCGGCTGACGGCACAGGACCTGGCGGAGGTGGCGGGGCTGCCACGGGCGCAGGGATCCTGGGACTAGGAGGTCCGCGAAATTGCGCCTGCTCCGCGTCGCCCGGCACCTCCGGGGAACCCACGAGACGCGAGCGGGGTTTGACAAGGAGAAGCTGGAGCGAGACCGCCGTCGAAGGGACCACATCGTGCAACATCGAGCTGGGTCGGCCGTGTTGGCCGCAGCCGCTCTCCTGCTGACGGCCGGATGCTCGTCCGACGACGGAGGCGACGGAGGACCGTCGGCAGGCGCCGACAGCGCCCCTCCGAGCAGTACGGCCTCGGAGGCGTCGCCCTCCCGGGGTCCCGCGGAGACAGCGCCGCCGGCCAAGGGGTCGGTGAAGGTGGTCCGTACCGTCACGGAAGGCCTCGACACCCCCTGGGGCCTGGCCCGGCTCCCGGACGGCGACCTGCTCGTCTCGTCCCGCGACGAGGGCACGATCACCCGGGTCGACGGGCAGTCGGGCAAGAAGACCGGTCTCGGCGAGGTGCCGGGAGTCTCCCCGGCGGGCGAGGGCGGCCTGCTGGGCATCGCGATCTCCCCGGACTACGCCTCGGACCACATGGTCTACGCCTACTTCACCTCGGCCTCGGACAACCGCGTCGTCCGCATGCTGTACGACGAGAAGAAGCCGTCCGGCGAGCAACTGGGCGCGCCGGACACGATCTTCAAGGGCATCCCCAAGGGCGTGATCCACAACGGCGGCCGGATCGCCTTCGGCCCGGACCGGATGCTGTACGCGGGCACCGGCGAAAGCGGGGACACCGGTCTGTCCCAGGACACCAAGTCCCTGGGCGGCAAGATCCTCAGGATGACACCGGAGGGCGAACCGGCGCCGGGCAACCCCTTCCCGGACTCCCCCGTGTACTCGTACGGTCACCGCAATGTGCAGGGGCTCGCCTGGGATTCCAAGCAGCGCCTGTTCGCCTCCGAGTTCGGTCAGGACACCTGGGACGAACTGAACGCGATCAAGCCCGGCGGGAACTACGGCTGGCCGGACGCGGAGGGCAGGTCGGACAGCTCCGAGTTCCAGAACCCGGTGTCCCAGTGGCGCACGGACGACGCCTCCCCCAGCGGCATCGCCTACGCCGAGGGTTCCGTCTGGATGGCGGGTCTGAAGGGCCAGCGTCTGTGGCGCGTTCCCCTCAAGGGCACGGCGGCCTCGGCCGACCCGCGGGCCTTCCTCCAGGGCGAGTACGGCCGGCTGCGCACGGTGGTCGCGGCGGGCGGCGACAAGCTGTGGCTGGTGACCAGCAACACGGACGGCCGCGGAGACCCGAAGGACGGCGACGACCGGATCCTTGAGATACAGGTCAGCTGAGGCCTGCCCCGGCCCGGGCGCTCAGTCCTGCGCGGAGGGATCCTCGTCCGGCTTCGGCGGCCGTACGAGGACCTTCCCGGAGGTGAGGTCTATCGGCCCGCGCCCGGGATCGCCGTCCCCGACGTCCTCCCGGGTGAGTTCCAGCCGGTTCTGCTCGTCGTGGGTGTGCTTGCGGCCGGGTGCGAACAGTTCCTCGAACATGTTGAACACGGCGCCTCCCGCCAGTCTCTTGCAGCGTACGCCTCAGCCGGAGGTCGGCACCTGGGACATGTCGGCCGCGAACAGTCCCAGCCGGTGCGCCACCGCCGCCGCCTCGCCCCGGCCCGCGACGCCGAGCTTTCCCAGGATGTTCGAGACGTGGACGCTGGCCGTCTTCGGGGAGATGAACAGCGCCTCGGCTATCTGGCGGTTGGTGCGGCCGGCCGAGACCAGGCGCAGGACGTCGCGTTCCCGGCCGGTGAGGCCGAGGGCGCGGGCCGGGTCGTGCGGGGTGCCGGTGTCGGCCCCGCCGTCGGTGGCGGTCCGGCCGCCGTTGAGGGAGCGGGGGCCGGTGAGGGTGAGGCGGGCGCGCTGGGCCAGGCGGGCGGTGGATTCGGCGAGGGGACGCGCGCCGAGGTGTTCGGCGGTGGCGTGGGTCAGGCGCAGCAGTTCCGTGGCGCGGTCGCGGTCGTCGCCGCTGTCCCCCGACAGCAGCAGGGCCTCGGCCAGGCGGTGCCGGACGCGGGCGAGATCGTAGGGGCGCTCCAGGGCTTCGAAGGCGGTGACGACGTCCGCCCAGGTGTCCGCGCACGCGCTGTCCTCGGCTCGCAGCAGTTCGGCGCGGACCCAGCGTTCGTAGGCCTGCCACACCGGGACATGGGTGGCCAGGGGCTTGGCCGTGGCACGGATGCGTTCGAGGATCTCGGTGCGGCCGGGGGCGACGGCGGGCAGGTCGCGCGCGTCGGCTTCCGCGGCGGCCGAGGTGAGCAGCAGCCGCCAGACGTAGCGCTGGGTGCCGGGCGGGAAGCCGGCGTCCAGGGCGTGCGCGAGTTCGGCGCGGGCGTCGAGGAGGCGGCCCTCGGCCGCGGCGATGCCGATCGCGATGCGCACGAGGGGCAGTTCGTGCTGGGGTGCGCGGTCGTGGGTCCCGAAGTGGCCGCGGGCGGCGGTCAGATGGCTCGCGGCGGCGGCCAGGTCCCCGCGGTCGAGGGCGAGTTCGGCGCGGAGGGTGGCGTGGAAGCCGCGGGGCTTGGCGCTCTGGCCGACGTGTTCGGCCTTGGTGCCCGCTTCGGCGGCCTGGTCCCAGCGGCCCAGGGAGTAGAAGGTCTCGGCGAGGTTGCCCCAGATCCAGGCCTCGGTGTCCAGCAGGCCGAACTTCCGGGCGTGGGCGAGCCCCTCCTCGAGGATCGGCACGGCCTCCTTGGAGCGGCCGACGGCTTCGAGGGTGGAGGGCATGTTCACATAGGCACGGCCGGCGATGGCGGAGATGCCGTACTCGACGGTTCGGTCCTTGACCTCGGACATCTCGGCGAGCCCCGCCGCCACGTCACCGGCCTCGACCATGAGGCCGCCGAGCGTGAGGCGGGCGTTCATCTCGGTGTCGCGGACGCCGAGCATCCGCGCGTACTCCACGGCGCGTTCGGCAGCCGTGAAGGCGTCGGGGCCGGGGGCGTGCACCGCCAACCAGTTGGCCACGCCGGCGAGGACCTCGGCGTGCACCTGCGAAGGGGGCAGACCGCGTACGAGGTCCTGGGCGGTGCCCAGTTCGGCCCAGCCGTCGCCGCGGGACTGCGCCTGGACGAGGCGGGAGCGCTGGGTCCAGAACCAGGCGGCGCGCAGCGGGTCGTCCTCGTCGTCCAGCAGGCGCAGCGCCCGCTTGATGATCTTCAGGGTGCGTTCGCGTTCCCCGCACAGCCGTCCGGCGACGGCGGCCTCGGCCATCAGGTCGAGGTAGCGCAGCGGTGTGGTCGCGGGGTCGCAGCCGCTGGGGGTCCCCCCACGCCGTTCAGGCAGTGGGGGAGGATAGACCTCGGTGTAGTCGACGGGTCGCAGCCGTGCGCGGACGTCCTCGGGGGAGGTGTCCCACAGTTCCATCGCGCGTTCCAGCAGCCCCAGTTGTTCGGAGTAGGCGTGCCGGCGGCGGGCGGTGACGGAGGCGTCCAGGACCGCGGGCAGGGCCTTGGCCGCGTCGTGCGCGTGGTACCAGTAGCTGGCCAGGCGCATCACACGCTCGCCGGCCGGGACGAGCGTGGGGTCGGCCTCCAGGGCCTCGGCGTAGCGGCGGTTGAGGCGGGAGCGTTCGCCGGGCAGCAGGTCGTCGCTGACGGCCTCGCGGACCAGCGAGTGGCGGAAGCGGTAGCCGTCGCCGCTGGGCGCGGCGAGCAGGATGTTGGCGCCCACGGCGGCCCGCAGGGCCTCGATGAGGTCGTCCTCGGTGAGCCGGGCGACGGCGGCAAGAAGCCGGTACTCGACGGTGGAGCCGCCCTCGGCGACGATCCGGGCGACCCGCTGGGCGCTCTCGGGCAGCCCCTCGACGCGCACCAGGAGCAGGTCGCGCAGGGAGTCGGTGAGGCCGGTGCGGCTTCCCTCGTGGGCGGCGACGGCGAGTTCCTCGACGAAGAAGGCGTTGCCGTCGGAGCGTTCGAAGATGTCGTCGACCTGGTCCGGGTCGGGTTCGGAGGCGAGGATGCCGGCGATCTGGCGTCCGACCTCGGTGCGGTTGAAGCGGCCGAGTTCGATGCGGCGTACGGTGCGCAGCCGGTCGAGTTCGGCGAGCAGGGGACGCAGGGGGTGGCGGCGGTGGATGTCGTCGGCGCGGTAGGTGGCGAGGACGACGAGGCGGCCGGTGCGCAGGGTGCGGAAGAGGTAGGCGAGGAGGTGGCGGGTGGAGGCGTCGGCCCAGTGCAGGTCCTCCAGGGCGACCACGACCGTGCGGTCGGCGGCGACGCGTTCCAGCAGCCGGGCGGTGAGTTCGAAGAGGCGGGCCATGCCCTCCTCGTCGTGCCGTCCGGGGCCCGTCTCGCCGAGTTCGGGCAGCAGCCTGGCCAGTTCCTCCTCCTGGCCGGCGGCCGCGGCGGCGAGTTCGTCGGGCAGTTCCCGGCGCAGGGCGCGCAGCGCGGTGGAGAAGGGGGCGAACGGCAGTCCGTCGGCGCCGATCTCGACGCAGCCACCGAGTGCGACGACGGCACCCCGGCAGCAGGCAGCGGTGGCGAACTCCTCGACGAGGCGGGTCTTGCCGACCCCGGCCTCGCCGCCGAGCAGTAACGCCTGCGGCTCGCCCGCGGCGGCACGGGCGAGCGCGTCGTTCAACGTGTCCAGTTCATCGGTGCGGCCGACGAACACGGGACTGACGGACCTGGTCTCCACGGTGCCGAGCATCGCACGTGGGTCTGATGCCGCGGCACCTGTTTTCGACAGGTCCGTCAGTGCGGCACCCGCTGTGGCCGGATAGGGCGGCGCGGCACGTCCCGCCGCCAGGCCCGTCGGCGCGGCACGCGCTGCCGCCGGATCGGTCGGCCGGGCCGCACCCGTCTCGGCGATGTCCCACCCCGGCAGCACCTCGACGTCCCCGGCGCGTACGGGGACGGGCGGCGTCGTACGTCCGCCCGTCCCCGCCCGGGCGCTCACGCGGTGCGGGCGAACCTGTGCCGACGTGGGTGGCCGGTATGGGGATCGTTCTCGGCGGCGCGTAGGGCCGCTTCGCGGCGGGCGGCGCGGTTGCCGAGGACGGCCCGGCGGGCCAGGCGCTCCTGCTCGGCCCGGTGGATCAGTTCGGCGGAACGCAGTTGCTGGAGCTCGTACTCATACATGGTGTGTCCCCCAGGGAGGTCGGTTTCGGCTTCGCTCGGTGCGATGCCTCAACCTTCGTCTCCCAGGGGGGTGCGCCACATCGGGAGAGTTCCGCATCTTCGGCGAGGGACGGGGCCTTAGACGTGCGGGAGGGGCCTCAGGGAGCTCCGTAAGGTACTCACGGATTCCCTAAGGCCCCTCAGGAGCTGCGGTGACTCAGCCGGCCGACGGCAGTCCGAGCAGGATGTCGGTGTACTTGAGGACGGCCAGGAGCAGGCCGATGACGCCGAGCGCGACACCGCCCCAGGAGACCGACTTGATCCACGCCGCCTGCGGCCTGCCGGGGGCGCCGAACGCCGGACGGGCCAGCACCACGACACCGACGACCAGCGCGAGCAGCGCGAAGACGCCGCCCCACAGCGCGGCGGCGTGCCAGGCGTCGCCGTACACCTTGATCTGAGCGGCGACGCTCGCGGTCTGCGACATGTGCAGCTGACCGTCGAGCGTCTCGCGGGCGGAGGCGACCGTGGAGATCCAGCCACCGGTCAGCGACACGACCCCGAGCGCGGCGGAGACGACGGCGCCCGCGCCCTGGCCGACTCCGGTGGGACCCTCGCTAGCTGCCCTGGCCTCGGTGGCGCCCTCGGCGACGTCCGTGTCCGTGTCGTCGGCCGTGGTGTCCTCGGCGGCCTCGGCGCCGGTCGCGGACTCGGTCACCGCGTCGGTCTTGGTGACGTGCACCTTCTCCTCGTCGATCGTGGTCTCGGCGCCCGTCTTGGCGCCGGTCTCGTCAGCTGTCTTGGTTCCCATGGTGCGCACCGTACGGATCCCGTATGAGAAGTTCCTTAATGATCGCTGTGCGGGCCTCGCGCCCGTGCCGCGCGCCACTCGGGAGCGAGGATGGACCACACCTCGAGGTCCAGCCGTACCCCGTGGTGCGGGTAGCTCGCCCGCCGAACGCCTTCCCTGGACATGCCCAGGCGCCGGGCCACGTTCAGGCTGGGCTGGTTGTCCACGGCGGCGATCCACTCGACCCGGTGCATGCCGCGCCGCTCGATCGCGAAGTCGAGGAGCACCCGCATCGCCCGGGTGACCAGGCCGTGTCCGGTGCCGGCGGGTTCCAGCCAGCAGCCGACCTCGCAGTTGCCGTTCTCCGCGTCGAAGTTCAGGAAGAGCACCCCGCCGACGAGCTTCCCCTCCAGCCACAGCCCGTGCAGGGACGCGGTGTCGGCGGCGCGCAGGTCGGCGTACCGCTGGAGCATGTCGCGGGCGCCGTCCAGGTCCGTGGCCTTCTCGCCGAACGGAATGAACCGGTTGATGAACTCGCGTCCCCGGTCGAGGTGCGCCAGGAACTCCTCGGCGTTCCAGGGCTCCAGTGGGCGCAGTTCGGCTCCGTCGTCACCCAGGGATATCGCGTACATCCCGCTGCCGCTCCTTCGCCAGTACGTCCGCCACCGCGGCGTCCGTCGAAGCGGCCAGCCTCTCATGGGCGGCGCGGCACTCGGGCGGCTCGATGCTGATGCGCGGCATACGGCTCTCCAGCCAGCGCGGCAGCCACCAGTTGGCGCCGCCGAGCAGATGCATCAGGGCGGGCACCAGAAGCGTGCGCAGCACGAAGGCGTCGAGGGCGACGGCGGCGGCGAGCGCGATGCCGAACATGGCGATCACCCGGTCGCCGCTGAGTACGAAGGCGAGGAAGACGGAGATCATGATGACCGCGGCGGAGTTGATCACCCGGCTGGTCTCGGCGAGGCCGACGCGGACGGCCCGCCGGTTGTCACCGGTCTCCAGCCACTCCTCGTACATCCGGCTGACCAGGAACACCTGGTAGTCCATGGAGAGGCCGAAGAGTACCGAGACCATGATCACGGGCAGGAAGGGCTCGATCGGGCCCGCGCGCCCCAGCCCCAGCAGTTCGCTCCCCCAGCCCCACTGGAAGATCGCGACGACGACACCGAAGGCGGCGGCGACCGCGGCCACGTTCATCGCGGCGGCCTTGAGCGGGATACCGACGGACCGGAAGGCGAACAGGAGCAGCAGACAGCCCAGCCCGATGACGACACCGACGAACAGGGGCAGCTTGCCGACGATGACGTGGGCGAAGTCGTCGTAGCCGGCCGTCACCCCGCCGACCTGCACGTCGAGGGAGGTGCCGGTCTCGGCGCGGGGGAGCACCTCGGTGCGCAGCCGGTCGACGAGGTCACTGGTGCTCTTCGACTGCGGGGAGGACTCCGGGATGACGGTGAGGTACCCGGTGTCGCCGCCGGTGTCGTAGGTCACCGGCGTCACCGACGCGACGCCCTCGGTGCCGCGCAGGGTGGCGTCGAGGTTGTCCAGGGCGAGCTTGTCCTCGGCCCCGTTGACACGTGTGACCAGGGTGAGGGGCCCGTTCACGCCGGGTCCGAAGCCTTCCGCGAGGAGGTCGTAGGCCTGTCGGGTGGTCGATGCCCGTGGATCGTTTCCCTGGTCGGAGGTGCCCAGGTGGAGGGAGAAGGTGGGCAGCGCGAGGAGGGTGATGACACCCAGGGCGAGTCCGCCGAGCAGTCGGGGACGGCGCTGGACGAACGCCGACCAGCGGGCGGCGAACCCGGTCGGCAGCTCGGGTTGCGGCCCGTGCTCCGCGAGGTGGCGCCGCTCGCGCCGGCTGAGGGCGCGCGGACCGATCAGGGACAGCAGGGCGGGCAGCAGGGTCACGGAGGCCGCGACGGTCAGGACGACGGTCAGCGAGGCGGCTATCGCGACGCCATTGAGGAAGCCGAGCCGGAGGATCAGCATCCCCAGCAGCGCGATGCAAACGGTGGCGCCCGCGAACACGACCGCCCGTCCCGTGGTGGCGACCGCGTTGGTGACCGCCTCGGTGACGGACAGTCCCCGTTTCAGGCCGCGCCGGTGTCTGGTGACGATGAACAGCGCGTAGTCGATGCCGACGCCGAGCCCGATCAGCATGCCGAGCATGGGCGCGAAGTCGGCGACGGTCATGACGTGTCCGAGCAGCACGATCCCGGCGTACGCGGCGCCGACGCTCACCAGCGCGGTGGCGATGGGCAGCAGGGACGCGGCGAGCGAGCCGAAGGCGAGGAACAGCACCACCGCGGCGACGACCACGCCGACCACCTCGGCGAGGTGCCCGCCGGACGACTCGGTGAGCGCGATCGCGCTGCCGCCGAGCTCCACCCGCAGCCCGCCGGACTCGGCGTCCTCGGCCGCCCGGACCACGGCCCGCGCCTCGGACACGTCGATGTGCTCGGCCGGTTCCTCGAAGGTGACCGTGGCGTACGCCGTGTGCCCGTCCGCGCTGATCCGGCCGCCGCCCTGTGCGTCGTAGGGGCCGGACACGGCGGCGACGCCGGGCACCGCCTCGATCCGGTCGAGGGCACGCGTCATGGTCTTTTCGACATCGGTGGCGCGGACGGTGCCGGACGTGGTGTGCCAGACGACGGTGTCGTTGTCACCGCCGAGGTCCGGGAAGCCGTCCCGAAGCAGCTGGGTGGCGCGGCCCGACTCGGTGCCGGGGACCTGGTAGTCGTTCGAGTAGGCGGAGCCGGTGATCGCGGCGGCCGTGCCGACCGAGCCGAGAGCGAGGAGCCACAGCAGGACGACGACCAGACGTCGTCGGACACACCAGCGTGCGAGGGCTGCCACGAACGTGCTCCCAGGGGACCGTATGGATCTTTGACCGGGAAAAGACGTCCATGACACGTGATGAAGTGAACGGCCCGCAAAGAACGCATGAGCAATGTGACGACCACTGTCGCAGCCGAAAGAGATCGTTTACGGAGTTCGTGCGTTTATTCACAGGAATAGGAGCCAGATCACAGGACAGTAACGACCGCTCTGTCAGGTCGGTCGAATTGTCCGTCAGGTCAGTCGAACTGATCGCCCAGCGCCATCACCATCACACCGGCGACGAGCAACCACAGGGCCCGTCGGGTCCGTCCCCGCGAGCCCAGGACCGACGCGAACGCGCACCCGGCGGCGCCGACCGCGTAGGCCACGGGGACGAACGCCGGCGCGGAGCCGGTGAGGCGGAGCATCGACGCGGCCAGGCCCGCGAGGGCGAGCAGGACCCCGGTCCCGGCCGCCGTCCAGCGGGCCCGCAGCGCGTCCTCGACCGGATCCGCGAAGTCCTCCGCCATGCCCTCAGGGGTCTCGGGGCCCTCGGATGCCTCTGCGGTTTCGGAGGCCTCGGAATCACCCGGTCCGCTCATGGCGGGCGTGGCGGGCGAGAGAAGCGCCTTCGGCGCGGAAAGCGGGTGCGCGGCGATGCGGCGCACTGCTAGCGTCCCGGCGTCCGTCGTATCCGGCATATCGCCGCCGACCGAAGCAGGTGCATTGTTTGAAGGTCCGACCGAGCTCCTACGCATCACATCTCCCTACGGAAGACTCAAGGAGCCCGTTCACCGATGTCCGACACCTCACCCGACATCACGACCTCGAATGACGACCTCACCAACCGACTGACCCACCCGAGCCGGCCGCGCAGCAGTCGCTACGACGCCCGCTGGACCATCGAGAACCAGATGGGCCCGCACGCACTGTGGCTGCTGGAGTGGCTGGCGCCCGCCCTCGGCCTGGAGGACCTGCGCCCCGGCGCGCGCGTCCTCGACCTCGGCTGCGGCCGCGCCATGACCTCCGTGTTCCTCGCCAAGGAGTACGACGTCCAGGTCACCGCGGCCGACCTGTGGGTGAAGCCCGACGACAACGCCGTACGCATCGCCGAGGCGGGCGTCGCCGACCGGGTGCTGCCCCTGTTCGCCGAGACCCATGATCTGCCGTTCGGCGAGGGCACCTTCGACGCGATCGTCTCCATCGACGCCTACCAGTACTTCGGCACGAACGACCTGTACCTGCCCACACTGACCCGGCTGCTGAAGCCGGGCGGGCGGATCGGCGTCGTGATGCCGGCGCTGCGGGAGGAACCGGAGGGCGACGAGCCGCCGGCGCACCTGAAGACGTACTGGGAGAAGGATCCCGGCTTCTGGGCCTTCCACTCCCCCGCCTGGTGGCGGCGGCTGTGGGCCCGCAGCGGGGCCGTCGAGGTCGAGACGGCCGACTGGCTCGACGACGGCTGGCGCGACTGGCTGCTGTGGAGCGAGGTGTGCGCCGAGGAGAGCCGGAGCGAGTTCATGGCCGAGATGGCCCGCTGGTCGGTCGAGCTGATGCACGCCGACGTGGAGCATGTCCTGGGCTTCACCCGGGTCGTCGGCCGCCGCGTGTGAGTGACGAGGGGGGATGCACCGGGTCCGGTGCATCCCCCCTCCTCGGGTCCGCCGGGGTCAGCCCTCGCTGACGCCCAGCTTCTCCAGGATCAGCTCCTTCACCCGGGCCGCGTCGGCCTGGCCGCGGGTGGCCTTCATGACCGCGCCGACCAGGGCGCCCGCCGCGGCCACCTTGCCGCCGCGGATCTTGTCCGCGACGCCCGGGTTGCCCGCGATGGCATCCTCGACGGCCGTGGTGAGCGCGCCCTCGTCCGAGACGACCTTCAGACCGCGCTTGTCGACGACCTCATCCGGGGTGCCCTCGCCCGCGAGAACGCCCTCGATGACCTGGCGGGCCAGCTTGTCGTTGAGGTCACCCTTGGAGACGAGCTCGGCGACCCGGGCGACCTGCGCCGGCGTGATCGCCAGCTCGTCCAGTGCCCTGCCCGACTCGTTGGCGCTGCGGGACAGTTCACCCATCCACCACTTACGGGCGGAGCCAGAGTCGGCACCGGCGTCGATGGAGGCCACGATCAGGTCCAGCGCGCCCGCGTTCAGGATCGACTGCATCTCGTGGGAGCTGACACCCCACTCCTCACGCAGCCGACTGCGGCGGACCAGCGGCAGCTCGGGCAGAGCCGACCGGATCTCCTCGACCCACTCGCGCGAGGGGGCCACCGGTACCAGGTCCGGCTCCGGGAAGTACCGGTAGTCCTCGGCCTCCTCCTTCACGCGGCCCGAGGTCGTGGACCCCGTGTCCTCGTGGAAGTGCCGGGTCTCCTGGATGATCGTGCCGCCGCCGTTCAGCACGGCCGCGTGCCGCTGGATCTCGAAGCGGGCCGCGCGCTCCACGGACCGCAGCGAGTTCACGTTCTTCGTCTCGGAGCGCGTGCCGAACTTCTCGCGGCCGTGCGGGCGCAGCGACAGGTTCACGTCGCAGCGCATCTGGCCCATCTCCATCCGGGCCTCGGAGACGCCGAGCGCCTTGATGACCTCGCGCAGCTCCCGGACGTACGCCCTCGCCACCTCGGGAGCGCGCTCACCCGCGCCCTCGATCGGCTTGGTGACGATCTCGATGAGCGGGATGCCGGCCCGGTTGTAGTCGAGCAGCGAGTGCGAGGCGCCGTGGATACGACCGGTCGCGCCGCCGACGTGCATGGACTTGCCGGTGTCCTCCTCCATGTGGGCGCGCTCGATCTCCACCCGGAAGGTCTCGCCGTCCTCCAGCTGGACGTCGAGGTAGCCGTTGAAGGCGATCGGCTCGTCGTACTGGGAGGTCTGGAAGTTCTTCGGCATGTCCGGATAGAAGTAGTTCTTCCGGGCGAAGCGGCACCACTCGGCGATCTCGCAGTTCAGCGCGAGGCCGATCCTGATCGCGGACTCGATGCCGATCGCGTTGACGACCGGCAGCGCGCCCGGCATGCCGAGGCAGGTCGGGCAGGTCTGCGAGTTGGGCTCGGCGCCCAGTTCGGTGGAACACCCGCAGAACATCTTGGTCTTGGTGCCGAGTTCGACATGGACCTCAAGGCCCATGACGGGGTCGTACGACGCCAGCGCGTCCTCGTACGACACCAGGTCGGTCGTGGTGGTCACGGTGAAAGTTCCCTCTCAGCCCAGCAGGACGTCGTCGTCGCCCAGCCGCTTCAGCTCGCGGTAGAGGATGGCGAGGCCGGTGACGATGGCGACGGCGGACACGGTGGCGTCGATCAGGACCAGCGTGTCCTTCTCGGCGCGGGCCTTCTTGAGGCGCTTGGCGACGCCGAACGCGCCGAACGCGGTCCCGGCCATGGACAGGTACGTGCCGGACTTGGACTTCTTGAAGCCCTTGGCCTTGGTCAGTGCGCTCACAGCGACGGAGCCTCCTCGATCAGCGGGTGCCCCCACCTTTCCACGAAGGCGGCCTCGACAGCGGCGCCGACCTTGTAGAGCCGGTCGTCCTGAAGCGCGGGGGCGATGATCTGCAACCCGACCGGGAGGTTGTCCTCCGGCGCGAGACCGCAGGGCAGCGACATGGCCGCGTTGCCCGCCAGGTTGGTGGGAATGGTGCACAGGTCGGCGAGGTACATCGCCATCGGATCGTCGGCACGCTCGCCGATCGGGAAGGCGGTGGTCGGCGTCGTCGGCGAGACGATGACGTCCACCTGCTCGAACGCCTTCTCGAAGTCCCGGGTGATGAGGGTGCGGACCTTCTGGGCACTGCCGTAGTACGCGTCGTAGTAGCCGCTCGACAGGGCGTAGGTGCCGAGCATGATGCGGCGCTTGACCTCGGGGCCGAAGCCCGCCTCACGGGTGAGGGAGGTGACCTGTTCGGCCGAGTGGGTGCCGTCGTCGCCGGTACGCAGGCCGTAGCGCAGGCCGTCGAAGCGGGCCAGGTTGGACGAACACTCGGAGGGCGCGATCAGGTAGTACGCCGACAGGGCGAGGTCGAAGGACGGGCAGTCCAGCTCGACGATCTGGGCGCCCAGCTCCTTGAGGAGGGCGACGGACTCGTCGAAGCGCTGGACGACGCCGGCCTGGTAGCCCTCGCCGCGGAACTGCTTCACGACACCGACGCGCATGCCCTCGACGCTGCCGTTGCGGGCGGCCTCGACGACCGGCGGGACCGGGGCGTCGACGGAGGTGGAGTCGAGCGGGTCGTGTCCGGCGATGACCTCGTGGAGGAGGGCCGCGTCCAGGACCGTACGGGCGCAGGGCCCGCCCTGGTCGAGGGAGGACGAGAACGCCACCATGCCGTACCGGGAGACCGCCCCGTAGGTCGGCTTCACGCCGACCGTGCCGGTGACGGCGGCCGGCTGGCGGATGGAACCGCCGGTGTCGGTGCCGATGGCGAGGGGGGCCTGGAAGGAGGCGAGCGCGGCGGAGGAACCGCCACCGGAGCCGCCGGGGATCTTGGTGAGGTCCCAGGGGTTGCCGGTGGGCCCGTACGCGCTGTTCTCGGTGCTGGACCCCATGGCGAACTCGTCCATGTTGGTCTTGCCGAGGATGACCACGTCGGCGGCCTTGAGCCGCTTGGTGACGGTGGCGTCGTACGGCGGAATCCAGCCCTCGAGCATCTTCGAACCGACAGTCGTCGGGACGCCCTCGGTGGTGAAGATGTCCTTGAGCGCGAGCGGGACGCCGGCGAGGGGGCCGAGCTTCTCGCCCCTGGCCCGCTTCTCGTCGACGGCACGGGCCTGCGCGAGAGCGCCGTCACGGTCGACGTGCAGGAAGGCGTGCACCTTCTCGTCGACGGCCTCGATGCGCGCCAGGTGCGCCTCGGTGACCTCGACGGCCGTGAGCTCGCCGGAAGCGATCTTCGCGGCGGTCTCGGCGGCGGTGAGCTTGATGATGTTGACGTTGTCCGTCATGGCGGTTAGTCCTCCCCCAGGATCTGCGGCACCTTGAAACGCTGCTGCTCCTGGGCCGGGGCGCCGGAGAGCGCCTGCTCGGGGGTGAGCGACGGACGGACCTCGTCCGCCCGCATGACGTTCGTCAGCGGGAGCGGGTGCGAGGTCGGCGGTACGTCTTGGTCGGCGACCTCACTGACGCGGGCGACCGCGCCGATGATGTCGTCCAGCTGTCCCGCGAAGTGGTCGAGCTCTTCGGGCTTCAGCTCCAGACGCGCCAGCCGGGCGAGGTGGGCGACCTCCTCGCGCGTGATGCCAGGCATGCAGCGATCCTCTGGGGTGAGTGAGTGTGGTTTGGGGCCAATCCTATGGGGCGGCGGCCCGTGCCTGTTAAACGGTTTCCCCTTGCCCGGTTCGCCCGCACCGCCGGACGCTTTCGGCCGCACCGCCGGTCGGCCACGCCGCACGGTTCGGTCGCACCGCCGGACGGTCGGTCGCGCCGCCGCACGGTTCGGCCGCAGGGCTGACGCCTCCGCGCTATCGCTGCCTGTCGCCGCCCGACCGCACTCCGCCGGAACCGGTCGCTGTGAGGGTGTTGCCCGCGGTCACTCGGCGGCCGGCAGCGCCGCACGCGGTCGCTGCCAGCCGCGCGAGCCCCGCGCCAGCAGCCACGCCGTCGTCTCCTCGGGCGGCATCGCCGCCGCGACCAGCCAGCCCTGTACGGCGTCACAGCCCAGGTCGCGCAGACGCTCCCAGGTCTCGTCGTCCTCGACGCCCTCGGCGACCACCAGGAGCCCCAGGGAATGCGCGAGGTCGACCGTGCAGCGCACGATCTCCGCGTCCTCGTTGTCGACGGCGAGGCGGGCCACGAAGGACCGGTCGATCTTCAGCTCGCTGACCGGAAGCCGGCGCAGGTGCACCAGCGAGGAGTAGCCGGTGCCGAAGTCGTCCAGGGACATCTTCACGCCGTGCCCGGTCAGCCCGGCGAGGGTGTCGGCGGCGCGCTGCGGGTCCTCCAGGAGGACGTGCTCGGTTATCTCCAGTTGGAGCGCTCCCGCGGGGACTCCGTGACGGGCCAGCCGGGCGGCGACCGAGCCCGCGAACCCGGGGGTGTGGACATCGCGCGGGGAGACATTGACGGCCACCGGAACGAGCAGCCCCTGGGCACGCCAGCGCGCGACCTGGGCGAGGGCGGTGTCCAGGACGTACTCGGTGAGGTGGGGCATCAGCCCGGACGACTCGGCGATGGCGATGAACTCGTCCGGCGGGACCTTGCCCCGCTCCGGATGCACCCAGCGGACCAGGGCTTCGAGCCCGGCGACCTGTCCGTCGAAGCGGACCTTGGGCTGGTAGTGCAGCTGGACCTCGTGCGCGTCCAGCGCCCGGCGCAGATCACCGAGCAGTCCGAGCCGGTCCGGCGTGTTGGAGTCGCGCTTGGACTCGTAGACCTCGACGCCGGTACGGTCCCGCTTCGCCTGGTACATCGCCACGTCGGCCCGGCGCAGCAGTCCCTCGGCGTCGAGGGCGTGGTCGGGGAAGACGGCGACTCCGGCGCTGGCCTCCAGCACCAGGGTGAGGCCGTCGAGATCGAGCGGGGAGCTGAGGGCGGTCACCAGGCCGCGGGCGACCCGGGTCGCGGAGGTGGTGGAGTCGGCGACCGGCAGTAAGACGGCGAACTCGTCGCCGCCGAGCCGCGCCGCCTCCGCTCCCCGGGGCAGCGCCAGCCGGAGCCGGTCGGCGATCTGCAGCAGCAGCCGGTCACCGGCGAGGTGGCCCAAGGTGTCGTTGACCGACCGGAAGCGGTCCAGGTCGATGAGCATCAGGGCGGAGCGGGCGCCGATGCGTTCGGCGTCGTCCAGGGCCGTCCAGATGCGTTCCAGCAGCCACTGCCGGTTGGGCAGCCCGGTCAGCGGGTCGCGCAGTTGCTCCTCGGCGCGGGCCCGGGCCATCCAGAGGGTGGAGTCGAGGGCGAAGAGGGGGATGGCGAACAGCGGCAGCAGAATGGGCTCGGCGGTGGCGACCACGCAGATCAGGGGTGCGATGCCGAGCAGCGCGACCGCCACCAGGCCCTGCCTGACCAGGGCGGTGCGCGCGACGGTGGGCAGACCGCCGGGGCGCGGGGCGTGGAGATACCAGCTCAGGATGCGGGTGACCGCGAGATAGGCGACGGCGACCAGCACCACCTGGGGGGCGGTGTAGAAGGTCCAGGTGTCGGAGTCCCAGGGCCGCTCCACGGACGGCACCCGGCCGAACGCGCCGAGCAGCAGGGCGCCGGCGCCGATGCCGAGGATGTCCACCGCGCCGAGCAGGACGCCCTGTCGCCATTGGTGCCGGCGGGCCACACCGACCAGCAGGACGACGGTCAGGCTGACCAGGCCGGCCGGCACCCAGCCGTAGAGCAGCAGGACCGCGAGGGTGAGGGCGGCGCCGGAGCCGGTGCCGCCCCACCAGCGGGCGCGGCCGAGCGCGACCAGATGGCCGACGATGACGCCGGTCAGCAGGGCCAGGGACCAGCCGACCGTGCCGGACGGGAAGAGCGCGTGGCCGCCGGTGAAGGCCCGGTAGAAGCCCGCGCCCAGCACGAGTCCGGCCGTCGCGACGATCGTGGCGGGAAGGGTGGGCCAGGTCAGGTGCCGGTCCGGTTCCTCGCCCGGCAGTGCGGGTGTGCGTTCGGTGGTGCGTGGCAGGGCGCTGAGACCGTCGACCGCCGTGTAGGGTCCGGCCGGGTACTGTCCGGCGGGCTGCCCGTCGCCGCCCGGACGCTCCGCGGTCATCCCGGCCCACCGGCTCTCTCGCCACGCGCCGACCATCCGGCGCAGGCGCAGCCGTGAGTCCGGGGCGGCGCTCTCGCTCGGTTCCATTCCCGTCCCTCTCACAGCCGGCGGTGCCCGCGCCACGCGGCCCGATGCCCGACAACACCCTTCGACGGCGCCGCGTTGGTCAGCCTTCCCGCTGCTCCTGAAGGCTCTTCAGGAGCAAAGGGATGCCCCCACCGCAGCTGGGCACGGCGGGCGCACATCTCAACAGTAGGCCGCGGAAGGCTTCCACGGGCAGCGGTCGTCGACGGTTGCCCGAATGCGCCCCGGCCACCCGTATGCATCTGGTATGCGCCGATCGGGTGGCCTTCAACCGCTGCTCGTGGCTACTCCTCTGTGGGAAGCGCCACTTCGGCAGCCGCCTCGGGGCCCGATTCCAGCAGGACCTGGAACCCGTCCTCGTTCAGAACCGGAACCTTCAACTGCATCGCCTTGTCGTGCTTCGACCCTGGGTTGTCACCGACAACGACGAAGGACGTCTTCTTCGAAACGGAACCGGTCACTTTCGCGCCACGGGTCTGCAACGCCTCCTTGGCGCCGTCCCGTGTGAAGTGTTCGAGCGTGCCGGTCACGACGACGGTGAGCCCTGCGAGCGGACCCGGCCCCTCGTCCTCGCCGGAGCTCAGCGCCTCCATCCGGACGCCCGCGGCCTGCCACTTTCGGATGATCTCGCGGTGCCAGTCCTCGGCGAACCACTCCTTGACGGCGGCGGCGACGATGGGGCCGACCCCGTCCGTGTTCTTCAGCTCCTCCTCGGTCGCCTGGTCGATCCGCTCGATGGAGCGGAACTCGCGGGCCAGCGCCTCGGCGGCGACCGGGCCCACGTGACGGATCGACAGGCCGGTGAGGACCCGGGCGAGCGGGCGCTCCTTGGCGGCCGCGATGTTCTCCAGCATCGCCAGCGCGTTCTTCTTCGCGTTGCCCTCCTGGTTCGCGAAGACCGTGACGACCTTCTCCTCGCCGGTCTTCGGGTCACGCTTGGGCAGCCCACTGTCCTGGTCGAGGACGTACGCCTTGATGGGCAGCAGCCGCTCGAGGGTGAGGTCGAACAGGTCGCCCTCGTCGGTGAGCGGCGGCTCGGCCGGCTCCAGCGGCTGGGTGAGGGCTGCGGCGGCGACATAGCCGAAGTGCTCGATGTCCAGCGACTTGCGCCCGGCCAGATAGAACAGACGTTCGCGCAACTGGGCGGGGCAGCTACGGGCGTTCGGGCAGCGCAGGTCCACGTCGCCCTCCTTCATCGGCCTGAGCGCCGTACCGCACTCGGGGCACTCGCTCGGCATCACGAACTCGCGCTCGTCGCCGTCACGCAGGTCGACCACCGGCCCGAGGATCTCCGGGATGACGTCACCGGCCTTGCGCAGCACCACGGTGTCGCCGATCAGCACGCCCTTGGCCTTGACGACGTCCTGGTTGTGCAGCGTGGCGAACTCCACCTCCGAACCGGCCACCGTGACCGGCTCGACCTGGGCGTACGGCGTGACCCGCCCCGTACGCCCCACACCCACACGGATGTTGATGAGCTTGGTGTTGACCTCCTCGGGCGCGTACTTGTACGCGATCGCCCATCGCGGCGCGCGCGAGGTGGAGCCGAGGCGCCCCTGGAGCGGGATCTCGTCGAGCTTGACCACCACGCCGTCGATCTCGTGCGCCACGGAGTGACGGTTCTCGCCGTAGTAGGCGATGAACTCCCGTACGCCGTCGAGGTCGTCGACCACCCTGTTGTGCGGGGAGGTCGGCAGGCCCCAGGTCTTCAGCAGGTCGTAGGCCTGGGAGAGCCGGGTCATGCCGTCGAAGCCCTCCAGGGCGCCGATGCCGTGGACCACCATGTGCAGCGGCAGGGTCGCGGTGACCTTGGGGTCCTTCTGGCGCAGGGAACCGGAGGCGGAGTTGCGCGGGTTGGCGTACGGCTTCTCGCCGGCGGCCAACCGGCGGGCGTTGAGGCCCTGGAAGGCCTCCATCGGGAAGTAGACCTCACCGCGGATCTCCACCAGCCGCGGGACCCGGTCGCCCTTCAGCCGGTGCGGGATCTCCGCGATCGTCATCACGTTGGGCGTGATGTCCTCGCCGGTGCGGCCGGTGCCCCGGGTGGCGGCCCGGGTGAGCCTGCCGTCCTCGTACGTCAGGTTCACCGCGAGGCCGTCGACCTTGAGCTCGCACAGCAGGTGGTAGCCGGGGGTGCCGACGTCCTTGGCGACGCGGTCGGCCCAGGCGGCGAGGCCCTGGTCGTCGAAGACGTTGTCGAGGGAGAGCATGCGTTCGCGGTGCTCGACCTCGGCGAGGTCGGTCTCGTACTCGACGGACACCTTCTGGGTCGGCGAGTCCGGGGTACGCAGCTCGGGATGCTCCTCCTCCAGGGCCTCCAGGGTGCGCAGGAGCTGGTCGAACTCCGCGTCACTGACGACGGGAGCGTCCTTCACGTAGTACCGGAAGCGGTGCTCCTCGATCTGCTCAGCGAGTTGCGCGTGCTTCTCCCGTGCCTTGGCGGGCACCGTCGTCTCCGCTTGCTTGTCGCCGGCCACCGTGTTGTCCTCCCGTTACTCTGGGTTGTCCGCGAGGGATCTCGCCGCCCTGACGCAGTGGGCGAGTGCCTCGCGTGCGTACGCGGGGGAAGCCCCCGCGAGGCCGCACGCCGGAGTCACCGTGACCGCCTCCGTGAGAAGTCCCGGATGCAGCCCCAGCCTGCGCCACAGCGTTCTGACACCCATGACGCTACCGGCAGGGTCTGACAATGGGCCGTCCGTGCCCGGCACGACGCCGGCGAAGAGCCGGGTACCCGCCTCCACCGCCTCACCGATCGCGTCGTCGTCACGCTCGGTGAGGAGCGAGAAGTCGAAGGAGATAGCGTCCGCGCCCGCCCGGCGCAGCAGGGCGAACGGCACGTCCGGCGCGCACGAGTGCACCACGACCGGCCCGTCGCCGTGCACCCGGGCGACGTCCCGGAGCGCGGCCTCGACCACCTGCCGGTCCACGGCACGGTGGGTGCGGTAGCCGCTGGCGGACTTCACCTGGCCGCGCAGTACGGCGACGAGGGACGGCTCGTCGAGCTGGAGGACGGCCTGGGCACCGGGGATCCGGCGCCGGACCTCCTCCAGATGCAGGCGCAGCCCTTCGGCCAGCGAGGCGGTGAGGTCACGGCAGGCGCCGGCGTCGGAGAGGGCGACCTCGCCGTTCCTCAACTCGAGGGCGGCGGCCAGGGTCCAGGGCCCGACCGCCTGGACCTTCAGCGGGCCCTGGTATCCCTGGGTGAACTCCTCCAGCGCGTCCAGGTCCTCACCGAGCCAGGACCGGGCCCGTCTGGTGTCCCGTCCCGGGCGGTCGCCGATCCGCCAGCCGCTGGGCTCCACGCGCGCGTAGAGCTCGACGAGCAGTCCGGCGGTCCGGCCGATCATGTCGGCGCCCGGCCCCCGGGCGGGCAGCTCGGCGAGGAACGGGAAGTCCTCGAAGGACCCGGTGACGGTCTTGGCGGCCTCGCGGGCGTCACCGCCGGGCATGGAGCCGATACCGGTGGCGGGGCCGAAACTGAAGTGTGCGTTCACGGGTGAAGCCTACGTAGGCCTCGGTGTGATCCCGCCCGCGAAGCCGCCCTCATCGCCCCGGCCGCACCGTGAGGTCGTTGATCTCCGCGTCCCTCGGCAGGTCGAGGGCGAGCAGGATCGTCGTCGCGACCGACTCGGGGTCGATCCACCGCGTGGGGTCGTACTCCTTGCCCTCCTGCTGGTGGACCTTGACCTGCATGGGGCCGGCCGTGCGGCCGGGGTAGACCGTGGTCACGCGGACGCCGTTTTCGTGCTCCTCGTTGCGGAGCGAGTCGGCGAGCGCCTTCAGTCCGTGCTTGGAGGCGGCGTAGGCGGACCACTCGGCGCTCGCCCGCAGTCCCGCGCCCGAGTTCACGAACACCACATGGCCCTGCGCGGTGCGGAGTTGGGGCAGGAAATGGCGGGTCAGCTCGGCGGGCGCGACCAGGTTGACGTTGAGCTGATGGCGCCACGACCTGGGGGTCAGCTCGCCGACCGGTCCGAGGTCGACCACGCCCGCGACGTGCAGGAGGGAGTCCACCCGGTCCGGGAGCGTCTGGTGGGAGAAGGCCCAGGACAGCTTGTCGGGGTCCGCGAGATCGCCGACCAGCGTCCGCGCCCCGGGGAACTCCGCCGCCAGTTCCTTCGCGCGGCTCGCGTCCCGCGCATGCAGCACGAGGTCGTCCCCGCGCGCGTGCAGCCGGCGGGCCACCGCCGCGCCGATGCCGGATCCGGCCCCGGTGATCACATGTGTCGCCATGCCCGCCATGCTCGCATCACTGAGGCCGGGCGCCGCACCCCCCTCACTCGATGCCCTGGCTCTCCTCCAGGTAGGCCAGCGCCCCGACCGGCTCCTCGGCGAAGAACACCAGGTCGGTCAGCGGTCGCGGCAGGAATCCCTCGTCCTCCATGCGGCGGAACTGCTCCTTGAGGCCGTCGTAGAAGCCCGCGGTGTTGAGGAGGACCACCGGCTTGTCGGTGTGCCCGTGCTTCTTCAGCTCCAGGATCTCGGTGGCCTCGTCGAGGGTGCCCGTGCCGCCCACCATGATCACCACGGCGTCGGCCTTCTCCAGGAGCAGCTTCTTGCGCTCGGCGAGGTCCTGGGCGACCACCATCTCGTCGACGCCCGGGCGGGCCTTGGCCGACAGGAACTGCACGGAGACCCCGACCAGCCGACCGCCCGCCTCCTGCACGCCGTCGGCGACCACCTTCATGAGGCCGACGTCCGAGCCGCCCCACACCAGCGTGTGACCGCCCTTGCCCAGCAGTCTGGCGAACTCACGCGCGGGGCGGGTGTAGCGGTCGTCGAGGTCGGCGGCTGAGAGGAAGACGCAGATTCGCATACGGGTCACCGTAACCGGGAAGAACCACGGGCCCGTGAGCGCTCTTCCGGTATGGCCGACGCACATTTGAATCCTCCCCCAGCTGAAGCAGGGGGATTCCTGGCTCACGATGCCTGCGGGTCAGCGACCCAACAGGTCTTCCACGATCAACACCAGCCGGGTTGAAACCAGCCCGGTTTGATACGACAAAACTTGCAGGTGCCTGTGCTGTCTTGGCTCTCGATCAGCACGGTGTACGCGCTTGGTTCTCGCAGCGCACGGCGTCCAGCTTACCCGATCAGTCCCCGGCCCGAAGGCCGAAGCATCCTTGGAGAAACCCGGTGACAGGACACACGATCACCATCGAGCAGGGCACCCGGCGCGTCAGGGTCGTCCACGGCGACCAGGTGCTGGCGGAGAGCGAACGGCCCCTTCTCCTGCGGGAGACGGGCTGTCCGGTGCGGTACTACCTCCCGCCCGAGGACGTACGGCTCGACCTGCTGACCCCCTCCGACACCCACACGTACTGCCCGTTCAAGGGCACCGCCTCCTACTGGTCACTGCCGGACGCGGCGGACCTGGTGTGGGCCTACCCCGACCCGAAGCCGGACGTGGCCGGCATCAAGGACCACCTCTGCTTCTACGAAGTGGAAGAAGTGGAGTAAGCGGTGTGGTGACCGATTAATCCGTTGCCGTGGGGCAGTCTTCTGAGACATGGACAAGAAGACCCTTTCTCGAGACGGCACGCCCGTCGCGTACGAACGCACCGGGCAGGGCCCGGCGGTCGTCCTGGTGAGCGGCGCGATGTCGACGGGCGGCACGATGCGGCCGCTGGCCGCGGCCCTGTCGGACCACTTCGACGTCGTCGTGTACGACCGCCGGGGCCGCGGTGAGAGCGGCGACAAAGCCCCGTACTCGGTGGACCGTGAGGTCGAGGACCTGGCCGCGCTGATCGATCTGCTGGGCGGCGAGGCGGGGCTGTACGGCGTCTCGTCCGGCGGCGCGCTGGCCCTGCACGCCGCGGCGAGCGGGCTGCCGGTGCGCCGGGTGGCCGTGTACGAGGTGCCGTACGCCGTGTACGAGGGTGGCGCCAAGGAGCGAGCCGAGTACACCGAGCGCCTGGACGAGGCGCTCGCGCACGGCCGGCGCGGGGACGCGGTGGAGCTGTTCCTGAGGCTGACCGGCCTGGCCGAGGAGATGATCCAGGGTGCCCGCAACTCCCCCATGTGGTCCGGCATGGAGGCCATCGCGCCGAGCCTCGCCCACGACAACACCGTGATGGGCGACGGTCTGGTGCCCCGGGACCTCCTCGCGTCGCTCACCGTCCCGGTCCTGTCCGCCGCGGGCGGCGCGAGCCCGGGGTGGCTGCGCGAGGCGGCGCAGACCGTCGCCGAGGCGGCACCCGAGGGCACGTACCGGGTGCTGGAGGGACAGACCCACATGGTGGATCCGCAGGCTCTCGCTCCGGTGCTGGCCGAGTTCTTCTCGTAACCGCTTGACCTCGCTCCCTGACCAAGACTTGGTGAACTCGAAACCCTCAGGGGCGCAATAGCCACATAAGCTTCACAAGCAACTCGCGCCTCCGGCGGCGAGCCTTTTTGTCCCCCGGCATTCCGGCTCGCTTGTGGAGAGCACGCCCCATGAACACCGCGCACACCCTGCCCGACGGCGGTAGACCGGCTCTCCCGTCGCGTCGCCGCCGGGCCGGCTCCCGCAAGGCTGTTTCCGGCCACGCGTATCCGGGGCTGCTGCCGGCCCCGCCCGACGACCGGGAGAAGGTCTCGTACGTCCGGCGGCACGTCTGGGTGCTGACCCTGTCGTCCGCCGTCGGGTTCGTGTGCCTGGTGATCAGCCAGGTGCGGGCGGCGGAGACCAGCGTGTGGATCTGGGCGTACGTCCCGCTCCTGCTGCTGTCCGTCGTGAGCTGTCTATCTCCCTCCGGCTGGACTCCTTCTCCCCGAGCTTCGACCTGCGCGGGCACCGCCGCCTGGTCAGGGCGTGGCAACCGGAGCGGTATCCGGACGTGGACGTCTTCCTGCCCGTGTGCGGCGAGCCCCTGTCCTGCACACCCGGGTGAACTCTGCGACGGGGGCGGGGGATTCGAGGCTCGCGTAGCCGCAGACCTGCCCGACCGCGTCGTCGAGGGCAGCCCTGCTTCCCTCCCGGCCGCCGAGGTGAGTGGGGCCTTGCACTCGATGACGGCCCAGGGCAGCCCGGTCACGAACAGCACCAGGTCGGGGGTGACAGCCCCGGCGTCCTTGCGTTCCACTCGGAACTGGCTGACCGCGAGGAGGTCGTTGCGGCCGCCGTTCGCTCAGCGAGCCATGCCTCGACGGCAAGGGCGGCGCAGTCGGCGAGGCCGACCTGCACGGCGGCACAGCAGGTACCGGTCCCGTCCGCTTGCTCGGTGGAGGCGGACAGCGGCACGCCTGCCGACGCGCCGGTCCGCCGCAGCGCGACATGGCGGCAGAAGACCCCGGAAGGAAAGGTTCTGCCGGGTCCGAGCTCAGCGCAAGACCTCCATCTCGTGGTACCGGCTGCTGGGGTTTTCGAAGAGGGTGGTGGGCCGTTGCTTCAGGTGGAGATCGAAGAAGGCCGTGAGGGCGGCACGTTGGGCCGCCAGGGATCGTCGGGGGTTGATGGTGCCGATGAGCTCGGGGGCGGCGGGGATCTTCATGTGGTCAGTGAGCTGCGGAAATATGACCTGCAGGTCGGTGTACGAGCCGTGCAGGGCCTTCCGCAGGTGGAGTGCATGCTTCCAGCCGGTCGAGGCGGCCCAGAAGGACTTCCAGCTCGCGTTGCTGTCAAAGGAGTTCACGTCGGACGCCATCAGCAGGAACGGTTTGGTGACGCCGGTGCGGATGACCGGGCCGAAGAACTCGCCGTCGAGGTTGGCCGCCGAACTGATGCGCGGTTCGTCGTGAGCGAGCTGGGCGGCCACGGAACCGCCCAGGGACTGGCCGAACATGCCCATCCGGGAAAGGTCCATCACTGCGGGCAGTCCGGCCGGAAGGGGCCTTCCCTGGGTATCGGGGTTACGCCCGTGCGCCAGGGCCTCAATCTGCCGCAGGACGAAGTGGGCGTCCGCGACGCGTGTGCGGGAATGCTTCTCGAGGAGGGCTGCGATGACCTTCGGGGTGAGCTTCTTGGGCAGGGGGGCGGCTCGTTCGACGCGGCCGCCGGGAAACTCGACCTGGTCCACTTCGTAGGTGGAGTCGATCGTGACCACGACGTAGCCACGGCTGGCCAACTCCTCGACCAGGGTGGTGCCGAGCGCGCGGTCGCCGCCGTCGCCGGAGGAGAACAGCACCACCGGCAGCTTCCCGGACGCGCGTGCGGCCGACGCGCCGGTCCGCGCGTGCGTCCGGATTCCCTGCCAGTCCACCGCTCCGGTCTTGATGGTCATGCCGGGTGCGGAGTGCTTGTCCCAGTCGGCCGCAGCCGCTGGGGACAGCCACGGGGCGATCAGGAACTTCCCTCCCCGGTCCGCCGGGTACCACACGCTGACCATCAGCTCCCGGAAGGGTTTCGAGGGCATGAGGGGATCGTGCCGCGTCCGGTCGATCAGGTGCAGATCGACGGTGCCGATCGGCCAGTGGCCGGTGGGCGCGGGCAGGGACACCGCACGGCCCGTCGGTGACGCGCTGGGGTGTTCGGCCGGCGCGCCGGCGGTCCCCGTGGGGGAGCCCGCCGTGGAGCAGGCGGTGCTCACTGTGGCGAGGACGGCGGTGGCCCCCAGCTTCATGAGAGTTCTGCGGCTGGGACATGGCATCGGTCGTCTCCTTGCGAGGGGGCGCGTACTGGAATGCAAGAAGGCTTTCAACGGCGCCATGGCCACTGCGACGTGCTGCGGGACGATCTGCCCGGCATACTCCGGTCTCCCCGGAACCGATCCGTCCTCCCCCGGGACGAGGCTGCCGTGCCACCAGTCGCCCGTGCCAGGCAGCGTGCCGACGGTGACCGGCAGCCCCCTACCCCCGTGGGAGGAGGCGTGCCTACCTGGGGCGCACACCGTTCTACGCCGGTGGTCGGAGGCATTCCCCGGTCCCCCGACCTAGCATGCGAAGACACCCACCACGAAACGAACGCACCGCGAGGACGGACACGATGATCGACGCCGCGCCTGGACACCGTCGCGGCCCTGTTCGGACATCAGGGCACCAGGTGAAGCGTCTGCTGGTTCGCGCGGCGCAGGTGCCCCCCATGGCACAGGACGCGGCGCTGGCGGCGGCACTCTTCACGGTGACCTTCGGGCCGGGGCGGCTGGAGGGCACCACGGGGCTGACCCTGCAGGCGGCGCTGGTGCTGCCGCTGGTGTGGCGGCGCCGGGCCCCTCTCACCGTGTTCGGCGTGATCGCCGCCGTCGCGTTCGCGCAGTGGCTGCTGGGCATCCAGTTGCCCGCCGATGCCGCGCTGCTGATCGCCCTCGGCACGGTCACCGCCCGCTCCCCCTGGCGGCACGCGCTGCTGGCCGGAATCGTTCTGGAGAGCGGCGCCGTGCTATCGGCGGCGCGCTGGGCGCCCGAGGGCCGGTTCCTCGCCTCCAGCGCCGCGATGACCGCCGCGATCGCGGCGTGCGCCCTGCTCGGGGCGAACGTGCGGATCAGGCGCGCCGCCCAGGAAGACCACATCGCCCACCTGGAACGCGAGCGCGACCAGAAGGCGCGGCTCGCGGTGGCCGAGGAGCGGGCCCGCATCGCCCGGGAGATGCACGACAGCATCACGCACAACCTGTCCGTCATCGTCGCCCTCGCCGACGCGGTTGTACACACACGGCCCGACGACCCGCTCGCCGTGACGGACCAGATCGCTGAGACCGGGCGGCAGACACTGACCGACATGCGGCGTTCGCTGGGGATCCTCCGGGACGGCGAACCCGACGCCGAACGCCATCCGCTGCCCGGCATCGCGCAGCTTGAACCTCTGTGCGAACAGATGCGTGCCGTAGGGCTGCCGACCCGCCTTCGGGTGGACGAGGGCCCCGCCTGCGTTCCCGTGGCGGCGCAGCTGACCGCTTACCGAATCGTTCAGGAGTCGTTGACCAACACGCTCAAACACGCGCCTGCGGGCACATCTGCCGAGGTCCGGGTCTCCTGCTCCCCGCGGGCCGTCACGGTCGAGGTGACCGACGACGGACCCGCCGCATCGGTCACCACCCCCGGGCGCGGCATCGCCGGGATGCGGGAACGCGCGGCCGCCTACGGCGGGGCACTGCACGCCGGCCCCTTTCCCGGTGGGGGATGGCAGGTCCTGGCGCGTCTCGATCTGGGCAGCACTCAATGAGCACTCGAGTGCTCCTCGTCGACGACGAGCAACTGCTGCGCGTGGCGTTCACCATGATCCTGCGCGCCGAACCCGACATGGAGCCGGTCGGCGAGGCGGCGGACGGCGATGCCGCCCTGCGCCTGACGCGTCAGCTGCGGCCGGACGTGGTCCTGATGGACGTGCGCATGCCGGGCGCCGACGGCATTGAGACGACACGTCGGCTGATCCGGGAGGCGCCGCAGACGCGCGTGCTCGTCCTCACCACCTTTGACCTGGACGAGTATGCCTTCGACGCGCTCCAGGCCGGGGCATCCGGATTCCTGCTCAAGAACACCAGGCCCGAAGCTCTGCTCGCCGCGATCCGAGACGTCGCCCGCGGCGACGCGGTGGTCTCTCCTCGCATCACCCGGCGCCTGCTGGAAGGTTTCGCCCACCAATTCCCCGCCATCACCATGAGCGGCGACGAGCGCCTACGCCTGCTCACTCCGCGCGAACGCGAGGTCCTCATCAACGTCGCTCGCGGCCTGACCAACACCGAAATCGCCGCCGCCATGCACCTGGCGGAGGCCACTGTGAAGGGACATGTCGGCCGGATCCTGTCCAAGCTGGAGCTGCGCGACCGCGTGCAGGCCGTGATCTTCGCGTACGAGACCGGGCTCATCCGTCCGGCCTGAGGGGGCGGATATGAGTGCACGCCTCTGGTTCGGCGGCCGGTACGGAGCGGGTGCGAACTGGTCGTTCCAGCTACCCCCGCGCTTCCGTGGCGCCCCCGTTCCTCCGCCACGATCCACACCTGCTCCCGGTCCAGCAGCAGCTGCAGGATCCGTTCGCGGTGGCGAGCCTCGTGCTAGGGCACCCCGGCCGTCGCCCGCACCGTGGTCGAGATGGTCGCCGACCCCACCACTCGGGTCTCGTCGTACAGCACGATCGCCTGGCCGGGGGCGACGCCGCGGACGGGCTCGGTGAAGCGCACCTGGAGTTCGCCGTCGACGAGTTCCGCCGCCACCTCCGTCTCGCCGCCGTGGGCGCGCAGCTGGGCGGTGTAGGTGCCGGGGCCGACGGGTGCGGCCCCGCACCAGCGTGGCTTGATCGCGGTCAGTCCGGTCACGTCCAGCGCGGCCGCCGGGCCCACCGTCACCGTGTTGTCCACCGGGGAGATGTCGAGGACGTAGCGCGGCTTGCCGTCGGGGGCCGGGGTGCCGATCCTGAGGCCCTTGCGCTGGCCGATGGTGTAGCCGTACGCGCCCTCGTGCGTGCCGAGCCTGGCGCCCGACTCGTCGATGATGTCGCCCTCCGCCTTGCCGAGGCGCCCCGCGAGGAAGCCCTGGGTGTCGCCGTCGGCGATGAAGCAGATGTCGTGCGAGTCGGGCTTCTTGGCGACGGCGAGGCCACGGCGTTCGGCCTCCGCGCGGATCTCGTCCTTCGTGGTGACGGTGTCGCCGAGCGGGAACATCGCGTGGGCGAGCTGCCGGTCGTCCAGGACGCCGAGGACGTACGACTGGTCCTTCGCCATGTCGGAGGCGCGGTGCAGTTCGCGGGTGCCGTCGTCGCGCACGATCACCTGCGCGTAGTGGCCGGTGCAGACCGCGTCGAAACCGAGGGCGAGGGCCTTGTCGAGCAGCGCGGCGAACTTGATCTTCTCGTTGCAGCGCAGGCACGGGTTGGGGGTGCGTCCGGCCTCGTACTCGGCGACGAAGTCCTCGACGACGTCCTCGCGGAAGCGGTCGGCGAGGTCCCACACGTAGAACGGGATGCCGATGACGTCGGCGGCGCGGCGGGCGTCACGGGAGTCCTCGATGGTGCAACAGCCACGCGCGCCCGTGCGGAACGACTGCGGGTTCGCGGAGAGCGCGAGATGGACGCCGGTCACATCGTGCCCGGCCTCGGCCGCGCGGGCGGCGGCGACGGCGGAGTCGACCCCGCCCGACATGGCGGCGAGGACGCGGAGCGGACGGGTGGGCTGCGTGGTGTCAGTCATAACCCCTCCAGGGTACGGGGGCGCGGGAACCAGGGCTGACGAGTATCCGTTCACGATCACATGGGGGCGAGACGAGCCAACGAGAAGGACGCCGACCGGCGCATCGGTCGGCGTGCCCTGCTGATCGGCGGTGCGGTGGCCGCGGCGGGCACGGCCGTGCTGGCCCGTGACGAGCTGACCCGCCTGTGGTGGCGCGCGCCCGGCGTGGAGAAGCCGCGCACGGAGGGCGAGGTCGACTACGCGGGCGCGAGGTGGGCGGCCGCGTCCGAGGCGAACTGGCGGCGCGCGGACCGCCCCGACGACTACGGCATAGACATGGTGGTCGTCCATGTCACCCAGGGCGGCTTCGCCAGCGCGGTGAAGGCGTTCCAGGACCCGGGGCACGGCGCGGCCGCCCACTACATCGTCCGCAAGGACGGCCACGTCACCCAGATGATCCGCGAGCTGGACGTGGCGTACCACGCGGGCAACCGCGCCTACAACGAACGCAGTGTCGGCATCGAGCACGAGGGATTCGTCGACCGGCCCGAGGACTTCACGGACGAGATGTACGAGGCCTCGGCGCGGCTCACCGCCCGGATCTGCGCGCGCTACGACATACCCGTGGACCGTGGGCACATCATCGGCCATGTGGAGGTGCCGGGGACGGACCACACCGACCCCGGGAAGCACTGGGACTGGGACCGGTACATGAAGCTCGTGCGGCAGGCCCGTACAGCGGTGGCGTGAGCGGGCGCCCCTGACCCGGATTTCGCCCCGATCCCCTAGGTCAGCCCCGCCGACCGCGCCCGTTCCACCACCGGCCCGATCACCTTGGCGACCGCTTCCACGTCGGCCTCCGTGGAGGTGTGGCCGAGGGAGAAGCGCAGGGTGCCGCGGGCCAGGTCGGGATCGGTGCCGGTGGCGAGGAGGACGTGGCTGGGCTGGGCGACGCCCGCGGTGCAGGCGGAGCCGGTGGAGCACTCGATGCCCTGCGCGTCCAGCAGGAGCAGCAGCGAGTCGCCCTCGCAGCCCGGGAAGGTGAAGTGGGCGTTGGCCGGGAGGCGGTCGACGGGGTCACCGCCGAGGATCGCGTCCGGGACCGCCGTACGCACCGCTTCGATCAGGCTGTCGCGCAGGGCGCCGATCTCCCGGGCGAACCACTCGCGCTGCTCGGCGGCGAGCCGGCCGGCCACCGCGAAGGAGGCGATCGCCGGCACGTCGAGGGTGCCGGAGCGGACGTGCCGCTCCTGCCCGCCGCCGTGCAGGACGGGGACGGGGGTGTGCTCGCGGCCGAGGACCAGGGCGCCGATGCCGTAGGGGCCGCCGATCTTGTGGCCCGACACCGTCATCGCGGCGAGGCCGGAGGCGGCGAAGTCGAGGGGGGTCTGGCCGAAGGCCTGCACGGCGTCGGAGTGCAGGGGGACGCCGAACTCGGCCGCGGTGGCCGCGAGTTCACGGACCGGCAGGATGGTGCCGATCTCGTTGTTGGCCCACATGACGGTGGCGAGGGCCACGTCGTCGGGGTTGCGGGCGATGGCTTCGCGCAGCGCCTCGGGGTGGACCCGTCCGTGCGGGTCGACCGGGAGGTACTCGATCGTGGCGCCCTCGTGTTCGCCGAGCCAGTGGACGGCGTCCAGGACGGCGTGGTGTTCCACGGGGCTGGCGAGGACCCGGGTGCGGGCCGGGTCGGCGTCTCGGCGGGACCAGTACAGGCCCTTGACCGCGAGGTTGTCGGCCTCGGTGCCGCCGGAGGTGAACACGATCTCGCTGGGGCGGGCGCCGAGCGCTTCCGCGAGGGCTTCTCGGGCCTCCTCGACGGATCGCCGTGCGCGACGGCCGGACGCGTGCAGGGAGGAGGCGTTGCCGGTGGTACCCACGTGCGCGGTGAGTGCCTCGACCGCCTCGGGGAGCATCGGGGTGGTCGCGGCGTGGTCGAGGTATGCCATGGTGGCCACGATTCTACGGGGCGCCCGCGGGCGGCCTCGGGGCAGCCGGGCAGTCTCCTCGGCCGGCCTCAGAAGCTCCAGGACACGGTGTTGTCCATCTGCATGAAGGTGACGAGGACCAGGAGGTCCGCGACGCCCAGTCCCAGCCCCAGGTACGCGCGGCCCTTGCGGGTCGTGCCGCGCCACAGGGCCACCGACGCCAGCACGATGGCGATCGGGCCGAGGAAGAGGTTGAGGACCAGCAGCCCGAGAAGGCCGAGGATGAAGGACGCGACGGCCATGCCGTTGGCGTCGCGGGCGCCGGTGCGGCGCGTGGTGGTGGCGGTGGCCGGTGCGGTGAGTTGCATGACGGGTCAGCTCCTTGAGGACGAGTGGGGCGAGCGGGACGTGGGGGGGCGTGCGGGGCGAGCGCGCGGACAGCGGCCGGTTCGCGTCAGTCGCGCCGGCTCGCGTGAGTCGCGTCAGCTCGCGTCAGTTCGCGGATGTGCCGCGACGGCGGCCGTGGCGCTCGCGGATCGCGAAGATGCCGAGCCAGGCGGCGATGACGGCGGCGGCCACGAGGGTGAAGGACAGCGGCGCGTGCGCGACGGTACCCATGACCACGCCGAGCAGTAGGAGCGCGGCGACGAGGAACAGCATGGCGGGGATCCCTCCCGTTTCAGTTGGGTGAACGATTGTGGCTACAGTTGTTCACTGACTTCCCAGCCTAACGCGCCTCATGGCTTTCCAATTCCAGAGAACAGTTGTTAACTGCATGGCATGAGTCACACTCTCGGCATCCGACAGGTCCAGAAGCAGAAGACCCGCCAGGCCCTCCTGGACGCCGCACTGGCCCTGCTGGAGGAACAGAGCCTGAGCAGCCTCGGGCTGCGCGAGGTCACGCGCGCTGTCGGCGTCGCACCGACCGCCTTCTACCGGCACTTCCGCTCCATCGCGGATCTCGGTGTGGCACTCGTCGAGGAGGCGCTGGGCAGCCTGCATCCGATGATCCGGACGACGGTGTCCACCGCGGACGACAGCGGCCGACGCATCGAGCGCGCCGTCGAGCTGATCGCCGACCATGTGGCCGAGTACCCCGCACACGTCCGGTTCATCGCCCGCGAACGATGTGGCGGGGTCCAGCCGGTCCGGCAGGCCATACGGGACCAACTGTCAAGATTCGGCCAGGAGGTGAGGAACGAGCTGGCCAAGGACCCCGAGTCCGCCGACTGGGACGACGACGACCTGCTGATGCTCGCCAACCTCTATGTCGACCAGATGCTGATCACAGCCTCCCTGTTCCTGGACGCCCAGGAGTCCTCGCAGGAGGAACGGGAGCGGGTGGCGCAGGTGGCGCAGCGCCAGATGCGGCTCATCAGCATCGGCCGCCGGCACTGGCTGGACTGAACGGGGCAGGGGCCGGGGTCCCCGGCACGTTCGGGTACGGCCGGGTCCAGAACATGGGCGCGGGCCCGGACCCGGGGCGGGTCCGGGCCCGTGCGACAACCATGGGCCAGTTCCGGTCAACATCGCACCCACGGAAGGGGTGCGCCAGGGGCGCCGCTCAGCCGAGCCTGACCCTCGCCAGCTGCCGCGACTGCGCCACCAGCCGGTCCGCGCTGTCCCAGACCTCGGCGTCCTCCTCCAGGAAGCCGCCGGCCAGGTTGCGCGTGGTGATCGACACCCGCAGCGGGCCCGGGGCCGGACGGGAGCGGACGTGGACCGTCAGCTCGACCGTGGGCACCCAGCCGGACAGGCCGATCTCGAAGGCGGTCGGCGGCAGCGCGTCGACCGCGAGCAGCAGCGAGAGGGGGTCGGCGTCGCGACCGTCGGCGAGCCCGAACCAGGCCCGCATCTCACCCTTGCCGGAGGGGGCGCCGAGCGCCCAGCCCAGCGTCGACGGGTCGAGCTTGAGCATCAGCCGGTCGGCGATGGCCGAGCTGCCGTCCACCGGGGCGGGCCCGTCCTCGGGGCCGAAGCACTGCTCGACGGGCGGGATCGCGGGCGGCTCGGCGGTCGTACGGACGTCGTCCGGGAGGGAGTCCAGGTCGCCGTAGGAGGCGAGGACGCGGATGCGTTCGACCTCGCGGCCCTGGTCGTCGTACTGGAAGAGGGAGGCCTGGCCGGTCGAGAGCGTGCGGCCGGTGCGGACGACGTCCGTCCGGACGACCGCCGGGCCCGGCTGAGAGGCGGTCAGGTAGTGCGCCGAGATCGTGAACGGGTCGTCGTGCGGCAGGGCGTGCGCGAGCGCGCGGCCCACGACGGCCAGCAGATAGCCGCCGTTGACGGCGTTGATGATCGTCCAGCCGGCGGAGAGGTCGATGTCGTAGACCCCGGGCTCGCGCCGGGTGAGCGCGGTGTCACGGTCGAACTCGCTGTCGCCTATGAGGGCGCGCGCGATAGCTGCTTCTGACATGCCTGAACGGTACAACAGCAAATTACTAAGCGGTAGCTTTCACATGCGGCGCAGGACGCTCTCAAGTGAGGCTTCGGCAATATCTCGGTAAGTGTCCGTACTCGTCCGTAAACCCTTGGCCCCGACTTCCCCGTCTGTACGGGCATGAGCCTCACCGGGACTTCCTTCCTCTACACCCTGATCGCCCTGGCCGTCGCCGCGGTCGTGCTGCCGCTCGTGCTGTGGTCACGGCTGCGGGGACCCAGGGTCGTGCGTGCCGCGGTTCGGGTGCTGATGCTGCTGTTCGCCCAGGGCACGGCGGTCGTCCTGGTCTTCGTTCTGGTCAACAACGAGAACAACCTCTACGACAACTGGGGCGACGTGCTCGGCACCGCCGACCACGTGCAACAGGCCGCCGACCTGGGCGCCGACGGCACCGGCGGGATAGCGCTGCACCGGTTGCCCAAGGTCCGGCAGACGTTCGAGGCGGCCGGCGGGTCCGGGATGCATGCGGCGGGCGGCGTGCGGGTCACCCAGCTCAAGGGCCGGGTGTCGGGCGTGAACGCCGAGGTCTACGTCTGGCTGCCGCCGCAGTACCGCGAGCCCTCCTACCGTCATCACCGGTTCCCGGTGGTGGAGTTGCTGCCGGGCTACCCCGGCTCGGCGAAGGCCTGGTTCGCGTCCCTCGATGTGCACGAGCAGTTGCTGCCGCTGATGCGGGACGGCCAGGTCGCGCCGTTCATCCTGGTCGCGCCCCGCACCAACCTGCTGGCCGGGGTGGACACCGGCTGCGCCAACATCACGGGCACGGTGAACGCCGACAGCTGGCTCAGTATCGACGTGCCGAAGATGGTCATGGACAACTTCCGCGCCGAGCGCGCTCCGCAGGGGTGGGCGGTCGCCGGGTACTCGGCGGGCGCGCACTGCGCGACGAAGCTCGCCGTCGCCCACCCCGACCGCTACCGCGCCGCGATCAGCCTGTCCGGCTACAACGACCCGATCGGCGAACGCAATTCGCTGACCGCGCAGACCCCGGCCCTGCGGCACGCGAACGATCCCCTGCTGGAGCTGCGGGAGGCGCGCACCCCGCCCCGGATCGCGCTCTACCTGTCCGGCCAGCCGCACGACGGCTACGAGGCGGCCGTGGCCCTCGAACAGAGCGCGAAGGCGCCGACGACCGTGCATGTGGTCTACATCCCGAAGAGCGCGGGCGGGCACACCATGGCGCTGTGGCGGCCCCAGGTGGTGCCCTCGTTCCGCTGGCTGACCGTCGAGATGGGCCAGAGCCGCCCCACGGAGGGCACTACTCCTCTCGTACCGTCGAGCGCCGGTGCCAGGCACGCGGAGCTCGCCAGTGGAACCGCATCGCGAGCAGCCGCAGCACGAAGGCAGTGAGGGCGGCGGACGCGCTGGTGAGCGGGGTGAGGGCCGAATACCGGATGCACAGCGCGACCATCGTGGCGCCCACGATCGCCGGGACCGCGTACAGGTCGCGGTCCCAGCGCAGCAGCGACGGCACCTCGTTGGCCAGTACGTCCCGCAGGACGCCGCCGCCGACCGCGGTGGCCAGACCCAGCGCCACCGACGAGGTGAGGCCCAGGCCGTACTCGTACGCCTTGGTGGTGCCGGCGACGCAGAACAGGCCGAGGCCCGCCGCGTCGAAGACGTTGACCGCGCCCTGGATGCGCTCCACGTGCGGGTGCAGGAAGAAGACCAGGAGGGCGGCGAACAGCGGGGTGGTGAAGTAGCCGAGGTCGGTGAAGGCGGCGGGCGGCACGGCTCCGATGACCAGGTCACGGAACAGCCCTCCGCCCAGCGCGGTGACCTCGGCGAGGACGGCTATGCCGAAGACGTCGAAGTTCTTGCGGACGGCCAGCAGCGCGCCGGATATGGCGAACACGAAGATGCCGACGACGTCCAACGTGTGCTGGACGGAGGGGCTGAACAGTTGCTGAAGCACCCCATATTGTTACTCAGGCCCCGAGCACCCCTTGCAATACAAGGGCCAAAGGCTTCACGAGGCCTACAAGGCGGGCTTCCCGTTGGTGAACAGCCAGGTCTGGAACAGGTCGTCCAGCTGCTTGCCGCTGATCTTCTCGGCGAGGCGGATGAAGTCGTCCGTGTCGGCGTTGCCGTAGCGGTGCAGCTTCGTCCAGGTCGGCAGCAGCTTGAAGAACGCGGCGTCGCCGATCCGTTCGCGCAGCACCTGGAGGGTCATCGCGCCGCGCTGGTAGACGGCGGAGGCGAACATCGTGTCGCGCTGCGGGTCACCGACCGTCACCTGCCAGAAGGCGTTGTCGGCGGGCCGGGAGTTGTAGCCGGCGAGGAAGGAGTCGTGCGCCGAGCGGGTGCCCTGGTGCTCGGCCCACAGCCACTGGGCGTAGGTGGCGAAGCCCTCGTTGAGCCAGATGTCCTTCCAGTGCGCCACCGAGACGGAGTCGCCGAACCACTGGTGGGCCAGCTCGTGCACGATGGTCGTCTCGTTGCGCACCGCCGAGTAGACGGGCTTCGACTGCACCTCCAGCGAGAACCCGGCCTGGGGCATGTCGTCGACGATCGCGCCGGTCTCCTCGAAGGGGTACGGCCCGAAGACCTTCGCCCAGTAGTCGGTCGCGGCGGCGGTCACGCCGTACACGTCGACGGAGTTGGCGTTTTCCAGCACCGGGTCGATGGCCACGTAGATCGGGATGCCGGAGGGGGTCTTCCCGGTCCGCACGTCGAACTTCCCGATGGTGGCGGTCGCGAGGTAGGTCGCCATCGGCTTCTTCTCGCGCCAGTGGGTGTACGTCGAGCCACCCTTGTCGTACGTCGACACCAGCCGCCCGTTGGAGACGCCGGTCAGGCCCTTGGGGGCCTTGATCCGGATGTCGTAGGTGGCCTTGTCGGAGGGGTGGTCGCTGGACGGGAACCAGGTGGAGGCCGCGTTGGGTTCGCAGGCGACGAAGACGCCGTCGTCGGTCTTCATCCAGCCGTAGTCGGAGCCGAAGACGATGGGGCCGCCGAGGGGCTCGGGGACACCGCCGTAGGTGACGGTGACCGTGAAGGTGCGGCCCTTGCGCAGGGAGGTGCGCGGAGTGACGCGCAGTTCGTCGCCGGCGCGGGTGAACTGGGCCCGTCTGCCGTTCACCTCGACGCGGGTGACCTCGAGTTTCTGCAGGTCCAGGTCGAAGGACGACAAGTTCCGGGTGGCGCGGGCGGTGATCGTCGTACGGCCGTCGAGGCGGTCGGTGTCGGGGGCGTACGCGACGTCGAGGGCGTAGTGCTGGGCGTCGAAACCGCCGTTGCCGAGTTCGGGGAAGTAGGGGTCACCGATGCCGGGGCTGCCTGGGGCGGGCGCGGGGGCGGCGGCGATGACCAGGAAGGAGGCCGCCGCGGTCGCGAGGACCCCTAGACGTGCCGAACGGGAGAGCGTCATGAGTCGTCCCTTCGAACGTGTGCCGATCAGTCGGACACGGAGGACTCTGCACTCTCCCGTTTCGGCATGTGCATGACTTTGCCAACTTGTCATGCGCTACTTGTCAGTTGACTCCTGGCGGCTCTCAGCGGCGTCATCGGTCTTCGCGGCCGGTACGGCGGGCTCGGCGGAGTCCGCGGGCGCGGCGGGCTCGTCGGAGTCCGCGGGCGCGGCGGGCTCGTCGGAGTCCGCGGGCTCGGCGGGCTCGTCGGAGTCCGCGGGCTCGGCGGGCTCGTCGGAGTCCGCGGGCTCGGCGCCCTCCTCGGGCTCGGCGACCTCGGCGACCTCAGTGGTCTTACCGACCTCCGCGGGCTCAGCCGACTCAGTCGGCTCGGCGGGCTCCGCGACCTCCGCCGCCACCGCCGCCGACGTCTCCGCCGACTCCTCCAGCACCGCGTCCGGCACCAGTTCCGCCGCCGCCTTGGCGTCGGAGAGCAGGACCGTCTCCTGCGGTGCCTGGTCCTCGAAGTTCTCCGGGTGGTGACAGGCCACGCGCTGGCCGGGCTTCAGCTCGATGAGCTTCGGCTCCGTGGTCCGGCAGATCTCCGTCGCCTTCCAGCACCGGGTGTGGAAACGGCAGCCGCTCGGCGGGGAGATCGGCGAGGGCACGTCGCCCTTGAGCAGGATGCGCTCGCTCTTGGCCGACCGCCGCCTGGGGTCCGGGATCGGCACGGCCGACATCAGCGCCTTGGTGTACGGGTGCATCGGCGCCTTGTACAGCGAGTCGCGGTCGGCCAGTTCGACGATCTTGCCGAGGTACATCACCGCGATCCGGTCCGAGACGTGCCGGACGACCGACAGGTCATGCGCGATGATCACATACGTCAGCCCGAGTTCCTCCTGGAGGTCGTCCAGCAGGTTCACCACCTGCGCCTGGATCGACACGTCCAGCGCGGAGACCGGCTCGTCCGCCACCACCAGCTTGGGGTTGAGGGCGAGCGCGCGGGCGATGCCGATGCGCTGGCGCTGGCCGCCGGAGAATTCGTGCGGGTAGCGGTTGTAGTGCTCGGGGTTGAGACCGACCACCGACAGCAGCCGCTGCACCTCCTTCTTCACACCGCCCTCGGGCGAGACGCCCTGGAGCTTGAAGGGGGCGCCGACGATGGTGCCGATGGTGTGCCGCGGGTTCAGCGAGGAGTACGGGTCCTGGAAGATCATCTGCACGTCACGGCGCAGCGGACGCATCCCGCCCACGCCGAGGTGGGTGATGTCCTTGCCCTCGAACTCGACCGTGCCGCCGGTCGGCTCCAGCAGCCGGGTGATCAGCCGGCCCATCGTGGACTTGCCGCAGCCGGACTCGCCCACGACCCCGAGGGTCTCACCGGAGCGGACCTCGAAGTCGATGCCGTCGACCGCGTGCACGGCGCCGACCTGCCGCTGCAGCAGGCCCTTCTTGATCGGGAAGTGCTTCTGCAGGCCGGTGACCTTCAGCAGCACGTCACCGCCGGCCCGCCCGCCATCGCTCTGCGCGGGAATCGTCCCCGCCGTCGCCACTTTCTCGGCTTTCTCGTCGCTCACAGCTTCGGCGCAATCTCTTCGATCCAGATACGCTCCCGCTGCTCCTGCGTCATGTGGCAGGCGGCCCAGTGCCGGCCACCGACCTCGGTCAGCTCGGGGCGGACCGTGCGGGTGACGTTGTCCTTGGGGATGTCGGCGTACGGGCAGCGCGGGTTGAAGGCACAGCCGGACGGGATGTTGATCAGCGAGGGCGGGGATCCCTTGACCGGGATGAGTCGCTCCTGCTGATCCCGGTCAAGGCGCGGCATCGAGCCGAGCAGACCCCAGGTGTACGGGTGCCGCGGCTCGTAGAACACCTCCTCGGCCGGACCCCGCTCGACACAACGGCCGCCGTACATCACCAGGATGTCGTCGGCCAGCTCGGCGACGACACCGAGGTCGTGGGTGATGACGATGACCGCGGAGCCGAACTCCTTCTGCAGGTCCCGGATGAGGTCGAGGATCTGCGCCTGGACGGTGACGTCCAGGGCGGTCGTCGGCTCGTCCGCGATCAGCAGCTCGGGGTTGTTGACCAGCGACATCGCGATCATCGCGCGCTGGCGCATACCGCCGGAGAACTCGTGCGGATAGCTGTTGACCCGCTTGTCCGGCTGCGGGATGCCGACACGGTCGAGCATCTCCACCGCGCGCCGCTTCGCGGTCTTCTTGTCCACGTCGTTGTGGACCCGGTACGCCTCCACGATCTGCTGGCCGATCGTGTAGTACGGGTGCAGCGAGGACAGCGGATCCTGGAAGATCATCGCCATCTCGCGGCCGCGCAGCTTGCGCACCTGGTCCGGGTCGCTGCTCAGCAGTTCGGTGCCGTCCAGCCAGATCTCACCGGAGATCTGCGCCTTCTTCTTGCCGTACTGACCGGCGGTGTGCAGACCCATGATGCCGAGCGAGGTCACCGACTTGCCGGAGCCGGACTCGCCCACGATGCCGAGGGTCTTGCCCTTCTCCAGCTGGAAGCTGAGCCCGTCGACGGACTTCACCAGGCCGTCGTCGGTCGGGAAGTGCACCTTCAGGTCACGCACTTCGAGGAAGGCGGTGGGTGCGGGCCGGCCGGTCACGGGTTCCCCCACGGCCGATCCGGTCTTGTGCAGGTCGGTCATCCCAGCCTCACTCGCGGGTCGATGACGGCGTACAGCAGGTCCACGACGAGGTTGGCGACGGCGATCGCGAGGGCCGCGAACAGCGTCACCCCGAGGATCACCGGCAGGTCCTTGCTGCTGATGGCCTGGACCGCGGCGAGACCGAGGCCGGGGAGGTTGAACGTGGACTCCGTCAGCACGGCGCCACCGAGCAGGACGCCGATGTCGAGACCGAAGACGGTCAGGATCGGCGTCATCGCGGACCGCAGCGCGTGCCGGGTGATGACCACGCGTTCCCCGAGGCCCTTGGCCCGGGCGGTGCGGATGTAGTCCTCGCCGAGCACGTCGAGCATGGTGGCCCGGGTGAGACGGGCGTACATCGCGGCGTTCAGCAGGGCCAGCACGATCCATGGCAGGAGCAGGGACTCGAACCAGACGCCGATGGAGTCGTCGGTACTGAGGCTGTCCTCGATGTGCACCCAGCCGAGACTGTGCACGAAGATGCCCATCGCCACCATGCCGGTGAAGAAGATCGGCAGGGAGACGCCGCCGAGGGCACCGATCATCGCGGCGCGGTCCCAGACGGAACCCCGCTTGAGCGCGGAGACGACGCCGGCGCTGACACCAGCGATGAGCCAGAGGACACACGCACCGGCGGCGAGCGCGGCGGTGACCGGGAGCGCCTCCTTCAGCGTGTTCCACACCGGCTCCTCCGTGACGAAGGAGTAGCCGAAGCAGGGGGCCGGGCAGCGCGTGACGTCACTGCCGTTGGCGTAGGTCCGGCCCAGCGGAATGCCCTTGACGAAGTCCCAGAACTGGACGAACAGCGGATCGCCCAGGCCCAGCTTGGTCCGGATGCCCTCGACCTGCTCGGCACCGGTTGCCTTGCCGGCGAAGAGGACGGCGACGTCCTGTCCCGCCCACTTGGGCAGCATGTAGAAGACGGTGAAGGTCGCGAGCAGTACGACCAACACCATGATGACAACGGCGACCAGACGCCGGATGAGATAAGCAAGCACTGTGCGCGGCCCGGCGGCGGCCGGGGGCCTCCTCGTGGGAGGTCCCGGCCGCCACCAGAGCCATCACCTGCCCTTCGGACTGGCGGGATTGGGCGGCAAGGGATCAATCAGCTTCGGTCTGCCGAGGGTTACTTGGTGACACCCAGGGACACGTAGTCGTAGCGGCCGTTGTACGCGGCGGACGAGTAGACGTTCGTCAGCCGGGGACCGCGCCACGAGATGTTCTTCTCGTAGATGAACGGCATCCAGTCGGCGTCGTCGAGCAGCTGCTTGTTCATCTCCTCGTACAGGCTCTTGGCCTTGGCCTTGTCCGTGGTCGCGATCGCGTCGTCGAAGAGCTTGTCGATCTTCGGGTTCTTGATCTGCGACTCGTTGTAGTTGCCGTTCTCGAAGATGAAGCGGCTGTCGAACAGCGGCTGCGCGTAGCCCTGGCCGGTCGGGAAGTCCGGGCCCCAGCCGCTCATCGTCATGCCGTAGCCGCGTTCCTTCACGACCTTCGGCGAGCCGGTGATGCTGGAGGACTGGGCGCCGTCGATCGGGTCGACCTCGACCTTGATGCCGACCTTGCCGAGCTGCTCCTGCAGGGCCTCGGCCGCGTCGACCTCACCCGGCTGGTTGGTGCGGGCGGTCAGCTTGGTGGAGAAGCCGGACGGCTTGCCGCACGCCTTCAGCGACTCCTTGGCCTTGGCCACGTCCGGCTTGCCCTTGCGGGCGACGACGCCGTACGGGTCGTAGTCGCTGTAGCCCGGGATGGTCTTCGGGAAGACCGAGTTGGCGATGTCGCCACCGGCGATCGCGCCACCGCGGGTCTGCTGCAGACCGGCGAAGTCGGTGGCGTAGAAGACGGCCTTGCGGCAGTCGACGTTGTCGAACGGCTTCGCCGTCTGCACCAGGGCCACGTAACGGACGAAGGAGGTCTGGAGGTTGTCCACGTTCGACTTGTGGTCCTGGACGGCGCTGACCCGGCCGGACTGGGTCATGCCGGTGCCGTTGACGTCGACGTCGTAGTCACCTTCCATCAGCCGCTTGTCGTTCTCCTCCAGGTTGGCGGAGATCGTCACGGTGATCTTGTCCGGAAGGGCCGGGCGGATCGGGTCCGAGGCCTTCTTCCAGGCGGTGTTGCGCACCAGCACGAGGCCCTTGTTGGCGTTGTACGACTGGACCTTGTACGGGCCGGAGGAGAACGGGTGCTGCGTGTACTTGGCGCCGGTGTCCTTGCTCTGCTTCACCGGGGCACCGGTGGGCATGGCCAGGAACTGTTCGAAGTCACCGTTGGGCTTGGGCAGTTTGAAGACGATGGTCTTGTCGTCGGGCGTCTCGATCGCCTTCAGGCCCAGCTTGTCCTTGGACTTGTCCTTGTAGGGGCCCTTGTACTCGCCCTTCGGGTCGAGCGTCTGCTTGATGTACGCCGGGCCACCGGTGATGGTGTCGGTCGCCCAGATGCGCTCGATGCCGTACTTGATGTCCTTGGAGGTCAGCGCGGAGCCGTCCTCCCAGGTGAGGCCGTCACGCAGCTTGTACGTGTAGGTCTTGCCGTCGGCCGAGACCTCGCCGGGACCGGTGGCCAGGTCGCCGACCAGCTTGTTCGACGCCTCGCCCGGCTTGGTGTCGTACGTGACCAGGGTGCGGGTGAAGAACCGCATGAAGTCCCACGTCATGCCGTAGTACGTACGCTGCGGGTCCAGCGAGTCGAAGTCCTGCTTGCCGACGAACTTCAGCGTCCCGCCCTTCTTGGTGGACGCGTTGACGACCTTGTTCAGCGCCGCGCTGTAGCCGGCGCCCTTCTCGCCTTTGTCGTCACTGTCTCCGCCGCCGCACGCCGTGGTGGTCACCAGCGCCGCGACAACGAAGGCTGCGCCAGCAGCGAGCCGCCGCTTCGGGGAACCTGTGGGCATTTTCTCGTATCCTCCGAGATTCGCGGTTCCGGGCCTTTGCCGGAAAACCATGGGAAGAGCCACCTGACGGTGCGGCAGGGGCAAGTCGTGCGTCAGCGGGTCCCCTTGGGATCCAGAGCGTCCCGCAGGCCGTCGCCGAAGAGGTTGAAGGCCAGGACGGTGATGAAGATCGTCGCACCGGGGAAGACCATGAACATCGGGTCGTGCTCGTAGGTCTGCAGGGCGTCGCGCAGCATGCCGCCCCACGACGCCGTCGGCGGCCGCACACCCGCACCGAGGAAGCTGAGCGCCGCCTCCGTCAGGATGTTGGTCGGAATCATCAGCGTCGCGTAGACCATGATCGGCGCGAACAGGTTGGGCAGCAGCTCCCGGAAGAGGATGTACCGCCTGCCACCGCCCAGGCTGCGCGCGGCCTCGATGTACTCGCGCTCACGGAGGCTCAGCGTCTGGCCCCGGACGATACGGCCGACGTAGGGCCAGCCGAAGAAGCCGATGACCGCGACCAGGACGGCGATGCGCACGCCCGAACCGGTCAGTCCCAGCAGGTCGTCCGGGAGGACCGAGACCAGGGAGATGATGAAGAGAAGCTGCGGGAAGGAGAGCAGCACGTCCATGACACGGCTGATCAGCGCGTCGACCCAGCCGCCGAAGTAACCGGCGACGATCCCGAAGAGCGTGCCGAGGACCACCGCGACGACCGCGGCCAGGAAGGCCACCAGGAGCGAGATGCGCGCGCCGTAGACGATGCGACTGAACACGTCACGGCCCTTGTTGGGCTCGACACCGAACAGGTAGTCACCACTGACGCCGCCCCAGGTGCCCTGCGGCAAGTTGGTCAGCGGATCGAGTTCCTCCTGGTGGAACTCGTTCGGCGGGTGGCCGAGCAGCGAGACGATCAGCGGGGCGAACACGGCGACCAACACCAGGACCAGCACGGTGATTCCGCCGGCCAGAGCAACCTTGTCCTGCTTCAGGCGGTGCCAGGCGATCTGCTTCAGGGACCGGCCTTCGACCTTCTTGGCGCCTGAGTCCGCGGGGTCGGCTGGAGCGGCCGGCGCCGCTTCCGCAGCGGTGTCGTGCAATGGCGCCGTCATGGCAGGGACCCCTCTCAACCGGCGGTGACCGGCCCGCACTTGCCGCTGTAGCGGCGTCATCTTCAATCGAACACAAAGGGGCAACCCCCCTTGGACGGGGAGTCTTCAACGCCTCGGCGATCAGGTGCCAGCCTTGGCGGTGAATGGATGCGCAACCGTGATGCTGCACCAGCGATTCCGTTATCCGAACAGTGGGTAACAGCTGTCGGACGTGTGGAAGTTGGGACACCGGGGCGAAACGGGCAGCATTGAGGTCAACAGACGCCAATCTACGCGCATGGATCGACACCTAGAGCCAAAAGAAGATCAATAACCTCGAAGTGACTCATGTCACGAGGGTGAGCCGCCGCCCGAACCGGTCAGTACCGGCCACCCGCCTGCGGATAGCCGTAACCGGCCGCCGGGGCCTGGGCGGGGGCAGGGGCGGCGTGCGCCTCCCGGTCGTAGAAGGGGCGGGCGTTGGCCCGCATCCACAGGGCGACCGGGTCGTACTCGTCGGACATGGCCACGGTGGAGACCGGCAGCCCGTCCGGGACGACACCGATGGACTGCTGCATCATCGCGCGCACCGAGTCGACGGCCGGCGGACTGGTGTCGTACACGTCGAGGCCGACGGCGAGATAGGGCGCCCCGAGCGCGGGCTGCACCCAGGCGCGGCGCAGGGCGCGCACCGCCGGGGTGCGGTGGGCGTTCTGCGCGATCAGGGCGTAGAACTGCGGGATCTCGATGCCGGGTTCGGACAGCCTGAGGGGCCCGGCGGGCTGGCGGTCCAGGCCGGTGGCGATGCGGCGCAGGTCGAGCCAGGGGATGCCGACGCCGCCGCCGGGGGCGTGCGGGTTGAGCCAGAGGCCGTAGTGGTCGGGGTAGAGGGTGCGGGCCACGTCGAGGCCGTCGATCACTTCGTACGATCTGTTCCAGCCGCTGGCCGACAACTCCTGGGCGGAGGTGACGCATGGGGCGTAGCCGTACCCCTCGACCTGCATGTTCCCGTACTGGGCGTCGGGGGAACCGGCCTGGCCGTGCCACAGCAGCATCCAGACCTGTCCGGAGGACGGGGTGGCGAGCGCGCGAAGGAGCGCCTCGTAGGCGTCGTAACGCCCGGGCGTCACCTGGCGCAGCATGTGCTCGACCTGCCCGGCCGCGGTGCCGCTGGCGCTCACCTTTTACCGACCCTTCGTGATGTGGCCTGAATAGGGACCCAGCTTAGGCGCTCCGCCGGGTTCAGCCGTTGAGCTGTTTCAGTAGCCCTGTCGCTGTTTCAGTAGCCCTGTTGGTAGAAGGGCCGCACACTCTGCCTCATCCAGTGGCCCACCGGGTCGTCCGTCACGTCCAGGAGCACCAGGTTGACCGGCCACCGGACGGGGACGGTGCCCAGGGCACGGGCCAGGGCCTCCATCGGCAGGGCCCGCAAGTCGCCCTCCCACTGGGACAGTTCCACGCCCACGAACATGACCGGCTCGGCCGTCTCGATGACGGCGAGGCAGCGGCGGGCGGTGAGCACCACGCCCGTGGCGGCGAACTCGGACGAGGCCGCCGCGAGGAAGTCGACCGGGTCGTCCTGCCAGTCCGGCTCGAACAGGCGGACCCGGCCGCCGGCGGCGGGACCGTCCAGCGGGGTCCGGCCGACCCGGCACAGTTCGGCGACGGCGGCCGGCGGCAACGGGACACCGACCGTGCCGTCCGGGTTCACCGCGAGGCCGACCTGGGGCGGCAGACCGCGGGCGAACTCGACCGCGGGGGCGATGGTGTACGACAGGTGCGAGCCGACCACCTGGCGGAACTGTTCCTCGGAGCTGAACACCGGGACGTAGGCCTGGCCCTCGATCTCCAGCGTGGGCAGGTCCAGGGGGCCGCTGTGCGGTCCGCCGCCGTTGGGCAGCGGCACCCAGAGGAAGCTGCGGCCGAGCACCTCGATGATCCGCCCGCCCGCCCCGGGCACGCCGAGGGAGGCGGACAGCACCTCCTCCAGCTCGTTGCCGGGCCATCCGCCGTGCGGATGAGGGTGCGCCTGTGCCGGGAAACCCGGGAAGTCAGCGGGGAAGTCCGCCGGGAAGTCCATCTGCCTGCCTACCGCCTGCCTGGTACCGCCTGCTGTAGCTGAAAAGGCTATCGGGTACGGAGCGCCCATGAGAGACGGGCGGCCGGTCCGGCCACCGAACCGGTCCGGCTCAGCCCGTGAACCCGATCCGTCGCAGCACGTTCGCCGCGTCCCGGTCGACCAGCACCGCCGAGCCGCAGCCCGCGGGCAGGTCGCCGTTCGCCACGGAGCCGATCAGGCGGGAGGCGGCGCCCCGGTGACGCAGGAACGCGTACCGCGAGACACCGCGGCCGCGCTCGCGCTGCCCGGCGAGGGCGGTGTCCGGCGTGACGTCGAGCAGCAGCAGGTGCAGGGTGCCACCCCGGCGACGGGCCTCGCGGGCCAGCCAGCCGCGCACCCAGGCCTGCGTACCGCAGTCGTGCACCACGACCCCTTTGCCGGAGCGCAGGGCGCGGCGCAGACCGGCGTAGTGCGCGAGGCGGACCAGGGGGCGGTAGACCGCGTACGGCAGGAAGCGGGGCATCCGCGTCGCCCAGCGGTCGCGGGCGTCCTGGGAGTCGATGCGCAGCCCGTTGACCGTGCGGCGCATCAGGGTGGACTTGCCGCTGCCGGGCAGGCCGGTGATCGCGACCAGGTCCCGGGGGCCGAAGAGCAGGGCGTGCGGGCTGCGGCCGCCGCGCTCACGGAGGTCGCGGACGACGGGTGCGCCGAGCGGGCCGCACGCCTGAGGTGCCGGGACCGTCGTCTGCTCGGGCAGCGCGAGAGCCGAGGTGGTCGCGTACGCCGTGGTCCTGTTCACCGTGATCGTCCTCCCCTGGGGTGGTCACGACTTCCCTGCCCGTCGAGTGTAAAGAGAAGGTAATGCGCGGTGTCTCGTGTTTTCGTGCTCGTCCTGCCACAAGCCGGTTACAGATGCCGCCCTGCCGTACTCGACCGATGCGTGCAATGATGTCGGCGCCAACTGCATACCGGCCGCTTGAATCCGCGCGGGAGAGTTCCGGGTCGTACGTGTGTCGTACGGATGCCCGGGCGCCGAAGGAGCAAGTCCCTCCCTTGAATCTCTCAGGCCCCGTACCGCGCGGGCGAGGCACATCTGAAAAGCGGGCCGCTGCGACAGTGGCCCCACCCAAGGTGCAAGTCGTGATCACCGCTTCGCGTGGTCCTGACGAACCTCTCAGGTTCCGATGACAGATGGGGAGGAACGACCTCGCCCTCCCTCACGCTCGACATGAGCTCGCGCGGGAGGTCCCCCATCGCCTCGGGAGACGACCGTCCGATGAGCAGTACCGCACCCCGTCACACCGCGCTCGACGCCCTGCATCGTTCGCTCGGCGCGACGATGACCGACTTCGCCGGCTGGGACATGCCCCTTCGCTACGGCTCCGAACGCGACGAACACCAGGCCGTGCGCACCCGGGCCGGTCTGTTCGACCTCTCGCACATGGGCGAGATCACGGTGACCGGCCCGCAGGCGGCCGCGTTCCTGAACCACGCGCTGGTCGGCAACATCGCCTCCGTCGGCGTCGGCCGCGCCCGCTACACCATGATCTGCCGGGCCGACGGCGGCATCCTGGACGACCTGATCGTGTACCGGCTCGACGAGGCGGAGGCCGGGTCCGCGCACTACATGGTCGTCGCCAACGCCTCCAACGCCCAGGTGGTGCTGGACGCGTTGACCGAGCGGGCCGCCGGTTTCGACGTCCAGGTGCGCGACGACCGGGACGCCTACGCGCTGATCGCCGTACAGGGCCCCCAGTCCGCGGGTGTCCTGAAGTCCCTCACCGACGCCGACCTCGACGGCCTGAAGTACTACGCCGGTCTGCCGGGCACCGCGGCCGGCGTGCCCGCGCTCATCGCCCGCACCGGGTACACCGGCGAGGACGGCTTCGAGCTGTTCGTGAAGCCGGAGCACGCCGTGCGGCTGTGGCAGGCGCTGACCGAGGCCGGCGAGGGTGTCGGCCTGGTCCCGTGCGGCCTGTCCTGCCGGGACACCCTGCGCCTGGAGGCGGGCATGCCGCTGTACGGGCACGAGCTCTCCACCGCGTTGACCCCCTTCGACGCCGGTCTCGGCCGGGTGGTGAAGTTCGAGAAGGAGGGCGACTTCGTGGGCCGCGAGGCCCTCCGGGAGGCCGCCGCCCGTTCGGAGCACAACCCGCCGCGGGTTCTCGTCGGCCTCGTCGCCGAGGGCCGCCGGGTGCCGCGTGCGGGGTACCCGGTCGTCGCGGACGGCCGGGTGATCGGCGAGGTCACCTCGGGCGCGCCCTCGCCCACGCTGGGCAGGCCGATCGCGATGGCGTACGTCGACGGGGCGCACGCGGCGCCGGGCACACCCGGTGTCGGTGTGGACATCCGGGGCAGTCACGAGCCGTACGAGGTCGTGGCGCTGCCGTTCTACAAGCGTCAGAAGTGACGGCGGCGGGCAGTCGGCGTGCGTGACCCTGCGCACTTTCCGCTGCTCACGTACGTTTCCAGCAGTCCCTCATTCACCAGCACTCCCCCGCGTACAGGAGAATTCAGGCCATGAGCAATCCCCAGCAGCTGCGCTACAGCAAGGAGCACGAGTGGCTGTCGGGCGCCGAGAACGGCGTCTCGACGGTCGGCATCACGGAGCACGCGGCCAACGCGCTCGGTGACGTCGTCTTCGTCCAGCTCCCGGAGGTCGGTGCCGGTGTGACCGCGGGCGAGACCTGCGGCGAACTGGAGTCCACCAAGTCGGTCAGCGACCTGTACTCCCCGGTGTCCGGTGAGGTCACCGAGGTCAACGAGGACGTGGTCGACGACCCGTCGCTGGTGAACTCCGCCCCCTTCGAGGGCGGCTGGCTGTTCAAGGTCCGCGTGGCCGAGGAGCCGGCCGACCTGCTCTCCGCCGACGAGTACACCGCCTTTTCCGCCGGCTGAGGAGTCCTGCACCTGATGTCCGTTCTGAACACGCCCCTGCACGAGCTCGACCCCGAGGTCTCCGCCGCGGTCGACGCCGAGCTGGTCCGCCAGCAGTCCACCCTGGAGATGATCGCCTCCGAGAACTTCGCGCCCCTCGCGGTGCTGGAGGCGCAGGGCTCCGTCCTGACCAACAAGTACGCCGAGGGCTACCCGGGCCGCCGTTACTACGGCGGCTGCGAGCACGTCGACGTGACCGAGCAGATCGCGATCGACCGGGTCAAGGACCTGTTCGGCGCCGAGTACGCCAACGTGCAGCCCCATTCGGGCGCGTCCGCCAACCAGGCGGCCCTGTTCGCGCTCGCCCAGCCCGGTGACACCATCCTCGGTCTGGATCTGGCGCACGGCGGCCACCTGACCCACGGGATGCGGCTGAACTTCTCCGGCAAGCAGTTCGACGTGGTCGCCTACCACGTGGACGCGAAGACCGGCCTGGTCGACATGGCCGAGCTGGAGCGGCTCGCCAAGGAGCACCGGCCGAAGGTGATCATCGCGGGCTGGTCGGCGTACCCGCGGCAGCTGGACTTCGCCGAGTTCCGCCGGATCGCCGACGAGGTCGAGGCCCACCTGTGGGTGGACATGGCGCACTTCGCGGGTCTGGTCGCGGCCGGTCTGCACCCCAACCCGGTTGCGTACGCGGACGTCGTCACCTCCACCACCCACAAGACGCTGGGCGGCCCGCGCGGCGGCATCATCCTCGCCAAGAAGGACTTCGCGAAGAAGCTGAACTCGTCCGTCTTCCCGGGCTTCCAGGGCGGTCCCCTGGAGCACGTGATCGCGGCCAAGGCGGTCTCGTTCAAGGTCGCCGCGAGCGAGGACTTCAAGGAGCGCCAGCGCCGTACGGTGGACGGCGCGCGGATCCTCGCCGAGCGCCTCACCGCGCCGGACGCCCGCGAGGCCGGCGTGAACGTGCTGTCCGGCGGCACCGACGTGCATCTGATCCTGGTCGACCTGCGCGAGTCCGAGCTCGACGGCCGGCAGGCCGAGGACCGGCTCCACGAGGTCGGCATCACGGTCAACCGCAACGCCGTCCCCGACGACCCGCGTCCGCCGATGGTCACCTCGGGCCTGCGGATCGGTACGCCCGCCCTCGCCACCCGCGGCTTCACCGCCGAGGACTTCGCCGAGGTCGCGGACGTCATCGCGGAGACCCTGAAGGCGCCCGCCCCCTTCGAGGGGGACGCCATGGCAGCGCTGAAGGCCAGGGTCGAAGCCCTCGCCGACAAGCACCCGCTGTATCCCGGTCTGAGCAAGTAGTTCCCTTCCCCGGGTGCCGCGCACACTGAGAGGCGTGTGCGGCACCCCGCACCACCCCGTACCAAGGAGTCACCGTGGCCATATCGGTCTTCGACCTGTTCTCGATCGGAATCGGCCCGTCCAGTTCCCACACGGTCGGCCCGATGCGCGCGGCGCGCATGTTCGCCGCCCGGGTGCGCAACGAGGGACTCATGGAGACGGTCGCCTCCGTGCGCACCGAGTTGTACGGCTCCCTGGGCGCGACCGGGCACGGCCACGGCACGCCCAAGGCGGTACTGCTCGGCCTGGAGGGCGACTCGCCGCGCACGGTGGACGTGGAGTCGGCGGACGACCGGGTGACACGGATCAGGGAGACGGGCCGCCTGCGCCTGCTGGGCGAGCACGAGATCGCCTTCTCCTACGACGACGACATGGTCCTGCACCGCCGCAAGACCCTCCCCCACCACGCGAACGGCATGACGCTCTGGGCGTACGACGCGGCGGGCTCTCAGCTGCTGTCGAAGACGTACTACTCGGTCGGCGGCGGCTTCGTGGTGGACGAGGACGCGGTGGGCGCGGACCGCATCAAGCTGGACGACACGGTGCTCAAGTACCCCTTCCGTACGGGCGACGAGCTGCTGCGCCTGACCAGGGAGACGGGTCTGTCGATCTCCGCGCTGATGTTGGAGAACGAGCGGGCCTGGCGCACCGAGGAGGAGATCCACGAGGGACTGCTGGAGATCTGGCGGGTGATGCAGGCGTGCGTGTCGCGCGGCATGTCTCGCGAGGGCATCCTGCCGGGCGGCCTGAAGGTCCGCCGCCGCGCGGCCGTCTCCGCACGCCAACTGCGCGCGGAGGGCGATCCGTTGGCTCGCGCCATGGAGTGGATCACGCTGTACGCGATGGCGGTGAACGAGGAGAACGCGGCGGGCGGCCGGGTGGTGACCGCGCCCACCAACGGAGCCGCGGGGATCATCCCCGCCGTCCTGCACTACTACATCAACTTCGTGCCGGGCGCCGACGAGGACGGGGTGGTCCGTTTCCTGCTGGCGGCGGGCGCGATCGGCATGCTCTTCAAGGAGAACGCGTCCATCTCCGGCGCCGAGGTCGGCTGCCAGGGCGAGGTCGGCTCGGCCTGCTCGATGGCCGCGGGCGCGCTCGCGGAGGTGCTCGGCGGATCTCCGGAACAGGTCGAGAACGCCGCCGAGATCGGCATGGAACACAACCTGGGCCTGACCTGCGACCCGGTCGGCGGCCTGGTCCAGATCCCGTGCATCGAACGCAACGGCATGGCCGCGGCGAAGGCGGTCACGGCCGCCCGGATGGCGATGCGCGGCGACGGCTCCCACAAGGTGTCCCTCGACAAGGTCATCAAGACGATGAAGGACACCGGCGCCGACATGAGCGTGAAGTACAAGGAGACGGCGCGGGGCGGGCTCGCGGTGAACATCATCGAGTGCTGACGCCCGTCGGCGTAGAGACGTTCGACAAATGCCGCAGGTCGACGTTTCCGCGTGGGGCGGTGATCGCCCGTGCCAGGGTGGGGCGGCGGTCACCGACCGACTCCTGACCCCCACAGGCACTCCGGGAGCACCATGCTGCGTGGCATCGACGTCAGCGCGTACCAGTCCTCGTCCTACGGCACCGACGGCCTCTCCTTCGCCTTCATCAAGGCGACCGAGGGCCGTTCGTACGTCAACCCGAAACTCGCCGCGCAGGCGAAGCACGGTCGTGACGCCGGTCTGGTCGTCGGCTTCTACCACTTCCTGTGGCCGGGCAACCTCACGGCCCAGGCGGAGTACTTCGTCTCGCACGCCCCCGAGAAGGCGGGCGACATCCTCGCCGTCGACTGGGAGACGACGGGCGAGGGCACGCACGCGAGCAACGCGGAGAAGGACAGTTTCATCCGCAAGGTGCGGGCGCTGCGGCCGAACAACCGGGTTGTCCTATACACGAACCGGCACTTCTGGCTGAACGTCGATACGACCTCGTACGCGGGAGACGGTCTCTGGATCGCCGACTACGTCACGGCGGGCAAGCCCCGCATCAAGGCGAACTGGCGCTTCCACCAGTACACCGACGATCCGCTGGACAAGAACGTGGCGAACTTCGCGAGCAAGGCCGCGCTGCGGGAGTGGGCCGCGGACGCCTGAGCGGATCCAGCCCTCTCAACGGGCCGGTTCCGCCGGAAGGCAGGACCTGGTGCCGTGGCCGGAATGGTTCACCGGCTCGTGAACCTTTCCGGCCACGGCCCTAGAAGCGCCACTCCGGCCCTCGCTCCGGGCTCGCCTCCGCGAGCGCCTTCGTGACGCCGTCGACACCCTCCCGCAGTCCGTACACCGGGGTGCCGGGCTGCTGGCGCCAGGAGTCGTCGAGGGTGCCCGCGTCGACCGTGTCGAAGCCCAGCTCGTCGATCAGGGCCCGCACCCTGCTCTTCGCCTCCTGGTCGTCGCCGGCCACCGGCAGTGCCAGACGGTCCGGGGCGCCGGCCGGGCGCGGTCGGTCCAGGATGTCCTGGGCGTAGGTGCCGTTGAAGGCCTTGACGACGGTGTGGCCGAGGCGCCGCGCGGTCCAGCGGCTCTCGGTGAGCCCCTCGTCCTCGATCTCCGCGATCCTGCCGTCGCGTTGCGGGTAGTAGTTGCCGGTGTCGATCACGGCGACCCCGTCCGCCGCCTCGTCGAACAGGCCGGACGCCAGGTCCGGCACCGCCTTCAAGGGGATCGTGACGACGACGACGTCCGCGCCTCGCGCCGCCTCCGCGACCGGGACGGGGGTCGCACCCGTCTCCGCGGCCAGCTCGGTGAGCGTGTGCGGGCCACGGGAGTTGGCCACGGAGACGTCGTGGCCGAGGGTGGTGAGCCGCCGGGTGAGGTTGCCGCCGATGTTGCCCGCGCCGATGATGCCGATCTTCATGACAAGCCCTTCCGGATCGATGCACACGCATACGTCTGTAGTGCGTCAACCCTCTCTGCCCGAGAGCTATTCCGGGCACCCCGGGACTCTCCCGGTCCCCCCCTGCCGAAGGGCGTCCTGGCCTCCGAACAGATCCTCCAACTCCTTGTGCAGGACCTCCGCCGCGACCCCCGCGTCCTGGCCGCTGGACCTCGAGCGGCACGACGGCCGCTGGCACGTCCGCGTGGCGCGCCGGACATGAGGAAGGGGGGACCCTCGGGTGCCCCCCTTTCCGCTCGGTTCACCTGGTCCTTGCGAGGAGGCCCCGGCGTTCACGACGGGGAGGAAGCGCATCCGGGTGTCGCGACGCGGAGCGTCGCCGCATCCGGTTCAGGGCGCGGAGCGCCCGTACCGCTGTCGGCACCGGCGAGGTGATGCGAACGCGTGTGCCTGTGATAGCCGGTCAGGGTGGTGGCGGTGGGATCGGGGTTCGTATGTGCGGCTGTCGTACGTATGGTCCTTCGCGGGGTCCGGGACGGCACAGAGTGTCCCGGCCGGGGACTGTGAAGGGGCGGGATGGCGCAGGTGGGAGCGGCTACGGAGGAGGCCGGGCATGCCCGCTACACCTACCGAGTACGTGTGTCGTCCACTGCGCGTACCGCGCTGGCGGCGGAGTGGGGCCGGTGCCGTTGGATCTGGAACGAGTGCGTCGCCAAGTCCAGGGCCGTCCACCTGCACAACAAGGCCACCGGCCAGAAGACCACGTGCGGACCGGCGCAGCTCGACAGGATGCTGACCGAGACCCGGGCTCGTACGCCATGGCTGCGTGAGGGCTCATCGGTTCCCCAGCAGCAGGTCATCCGCGACTTCGGCCGCTCCCGCGCCAAGGCCCACAAGGACATCCGCGAGCGCCTGCCCATGGCGCGCCGGGCGGGGATGCCGAAGTGGAAGACCAGACGCGAGGCACTGCCGACCCTCAACTACACCCGGCGCGGGTTCCGGCTGAAGGACGGCCGGCTCCACCTGGCGGGCGGCATCGTCCTGACCGTGGTGTGGTCGCGGGACCTGCCAGGTGAGCCGTCCTCGGTGCGCGTGTACCAGGACAGCCTCGGACACTGGTACGCCTCCTTCGTCGTCCCTGCCCAGGTCCAGCCCCTGCCCCAGACCGGTCGTGTACTCGGTGTCGACTGGGGGGTGAAGGAGACCGCGACCACCACGTCCGACGCACACGACCTGCCACACGCCGAGCACGGCAAGAAGGCCCAGGCGAAACTGACCCGGTACGACCGGATGATGGCCCGCCGAAAGCCGAAGAAGGGACAAGCGGCGTCGAAGGGCTACCGCGAGGCCAGGAAGCTGCGGGCGAAGGCCCACAAGAAGGTCGCGAGACAGCGTGAGGACACCGGCCGCAAGTGGGCCAAGAAAGTGGTCCGCGACCACGACGCCATCGCGGTCGAGGACTTCCGCCCGAAGTTCCTCGCCAAGACCACCCTGGCCCGCAAGGCCGCTGACGCCGCCATCGGCGCCACCAAGGCCGCTCTGACCGAGATGGGCCGCAAGCACGCACGCCGCGTGCATCTGGTCCACCCCGCGCACACCACGATGGACTGCGCCAACTGCGATGCGAGAGCCAAGCATCGCTCCCCCACTGCCTCAAGGGCGTGGGGGGACCCCCAGCCGCTGGGTGAGCGCACCTACACCTGCACCGCATGCGGAGCCGTGTCCCCGCGGGACAAGAACTCCGCACGCGTCATGCTCGTCCGGGCTGGTCTCAACCCGGCTGGTGCCGATGGCAGAAGACCTCCTGGAGCGCAGCTCCAGGAGGCAGCCTGAGCCAGGAATCACCTCCCTTCAGGGAGGCGAGGATTCAATTGTTCAGGTAGGACCAGAACTCGTCGAAGGAGAGGACCTTGTCGCCGTTGAGGTCGCGGCTCTTGATGATCGCCTCGGCCACCGACTCCGTGACGTTCCAGTCGCCCTGCTGAGCCAGGGCCGTCTTGAACTCGGCAGCGGTGATGAAGCCGTCGCCGTCCGTGTCGATCCGCTCGAAGTGCTTGCGTGCCTCGTCGATGTCCGCCACCGATCCGCCCCTTTTTCTCGTGTTTCTCGTGCCGCTCAGGACGTGCGGGTCATGAGCGCTGTGCACGACGTGCCGCCGTACTGACGCAGGTCAGATTAACCGCCCGTCCGGGCTCGCAGTGCGGCGACCACCCAGGAGAACTCCTCGGGGTACGCCGACTGCGGTTCGAGTCCCCGTACGACGGACGCCAGTTCGCGGTAGCGGGCGAGCTGCCTGCTCGAGGCCGCCTCCATGCGCTCCAGTACGGCGTCCAGGTCGGCGTCGCCGAGGATCGAGCGCAGAACCTCGTCCGCTTCCGGCGCCTCGGGGGCGGTGCCCGCGTGCAGCGCCTCGCCGGCCAGCCGCACCAGACGGCTCATGAACCACAGGGAGGTGCCCGGCGGGACGTCCGGCCCCCGGTCCGCCGCGTTGAACTCGACAGCTCTGCGCATGGTCACCCGGAACTCCGGGTCCTGGATCAGCTCGGCGAGCTCCACCCACGCGTCCACCTGTTCGGGGGTGGGGTCGTCGGGCAGATCGGCCGGGGCGAACCGCAGCCGGGTGCGGATGTCGGGGTCGGCCGTGTCGAGGCCGTCGAAGACCTCCGTCATGAAGTCGTCCACGATCCGGCTCCGCTCGGCCGCCGACAGCCTGGCCAGTCTGTTCATCAGGGTCATCTCCTCCGCGGTCGAACCGCGTCGCGCCACGGACGACAGCACCGCACGGGTCACCCTCAACGACCGGATCTGCGCGTCCAGCGCCACCACGTGCGCGGCGGCGACCCGGGCGACCGTCGTCTCACCGACCAGCACTTTGTGTACGTCGTCCAGGCCGAGGCCCAGTTCGCGCAGGGTGCGGATCAGCTCCAGACGGGCCACGGACGCGGCGTCGTACAGCCGGTAGCCGCCCGTCGAGCGGGTCACCGGGGGCAGGACACCCTCGTCGGACCAGTAGCGGATGGTGCGCACCGTCAGCCCGGTGGCTCGGGCCAGCTCGCCGATGGTGAGAAGTCCGGTGCCGTCGTCGATCATGTCTGCGAGTGTGGGCCTTCCAGCGGGTGGAGACTCAAGAACGGGTGCGTCTCAGCGGAAGATGCCCGTGTGGCCCAGCGAGTAACGGCCCGGCTGCGGATACACCGCGAGGCCGTGCGGGCCGCTGCCGACGGGGATGCGGGCGAGCTGGGCGCCGGTGCGGGTGTCGATGGCGTACACCTCGGCGTTGTAACGCCCGGACAGCCACAGGACCTTGCCGTCCGCGGAGACCCCGCCCATGTCCGGACTGCCGCCGCCGGGCAGGTGCCACTTCTTGGTGAGCTTGTTCTTGGTGAAGTCGAAGATCGAGATGGTGCCTTCGCCGCGGTTGGTCACGTACATCTCGCGTGAGTCGCGGCTGATGTAGAGGCCGTGGGTGCCCTTCCCGGTGTGCAGGAGGGTCGGCTCGCTGAACGTGTCGCCGTCCAGCACCCACACGCCGTCGGCCATCATGTCGGCGATGTAGAACCGCTTGCCGTCCGGGGAGATCTTCACGTCCTGCGGCATCGCGCCGTCGAACGGGAGCCTTTGCGTGCCGACGACCTTCATCTTCTCCGTGTCGACCTTGAGCAGTTCGCCGCTGAACTCGCAGGAGACGATGAAGTACCGGCCGTCCGTGGAGAAGTCGGCGTGGTTGACGCCGTAGCAGGCGACGGGTTCGGTCTTGATCGCCTTCATGGTGTGCGGGTCACGGAAGACGAGTTCACGGTCGAGGGAGGCCATCACGACGGCGTACCTGCCGTTGGGCGTGAAGTAGAGGTTGTACGGGTCGTGCACCGTCACCGCCTTGCCCGCCTTGCCGGTCTTCGGGTCGATGGGGGTCAGGGTGTGGCCGCGGTTGTTGTTGACCCAGAGGGTCTTCAGGTCCCAGGAGGGGACGACGTGCTGGGGCTGGCGTCCGACCGGGATGGTGCGGACGACCTTGTACGTCCTGGGGTCGATGACCGAGACGGTGTCGGACTCGGAGTTGGGGACGTAGATCCGGGACGGGAAGTCCTTCACCACCGGGGAGAGCCGGTTGGGGCGGTCAGCCGCGTAGACGTCCCGCGGATCGAGGACCGGCGGCATGCCGGGCAGGTGCCCGACGGTCTTCTTCTTCGCCGGCGCGGGAACGGCGGCCCTGGTTACGGGGGTCTCGGTGGCGCGGTCCTCGGTCCCGCCCCCGCAGGCGGCGAGCGCGGCGAGGGCGGCGCCGAGGATCAGGGCGTGCGTGAAGAGGGTGCGGTGCGTCATCAGCTGAGCAGCTCCGTGGTGGTCACCGCGCGAAGGCCGCGGCGGTCGAGTTCTTCCAGTACGGCGGGGAGCGCGGCGACCGTGTCCGGGAACCCGAAGTGCAGGCTCACCACGGATCCGTTGCGGATCTCGCCGAGGACCTGACGGGTGACGGCTGCGGCGCCGGGCGAGGTGTGGTCGAGGGAGTCGAGGTCGTAGGACAGGACGTGCGGGTAGCCCGCGCGGTTGGCCAGGCGTTCGACGAGGGGGGAGGCCCGGATGGCGCGGGAGGGGCGGAACCAGGTGCCGATGGAGCCGGTGAGGCGTCTGAGGCGGTCGGCGCAGCCGGTGATCTCGGCCTGGGCGTCGGCCTCGGACATGCCGTTGATGTCGAGGTGGTGGAGGGTGTGGTTGCCGAGGTCGTGACCGCCGTCGAGGACACGCCGGGCCAGGTCGGGGTGCTCGTCGAGCCAGGTGCCGACGGCCAGGACGGTGACGCGGGCGCCCGCGCGTTCGGCTTCGCCGAGCAGAGAGCGGGCGATGCCGGGATCGCCCTGGCCGTGGAAGGTGAGGGCGACCCGGGGGCGGGTGCGGGGTCCGTGGGTGAGCTGGACGGGGTGGGCGGGGAAGCGGCGCGGGACGGGCGCGGGCCGCTGTTGGGTGGCCGGGGCCGGGTGCGTGGTGGGAGCCGGGTGCGTGGTGGGGGTCGGGTGGGCGGCGGCTCCGTGGGGGGTGCAGTCGGCGGTCAGTGCGCCTGCCGCGACTAGGGCGACACCTGTGCGGAGCGCCGTCCGGCGGTCGGTCGTGGTCACCCGCACCATTTAAGGGGGAATATGTGGAGAAAGGGGCGATTGGCCCGATTGGCGGCCCGTCAGGCGGAGGGGACTTCGCCCCCGTCAGGCACGGCACCCCGCACCGCCGGCATCCCGTTGGACCGTGGCGGTGGCCGTCAGCGGTCGGCCACCCTCATCTCGAACCAGGTCGTCTTGCCGCGCGGCAGCAGATCCACGCCCCAGCGGTCGGACAGCTTGTCGACGAGGAACAGACCCCGGCCGCTGATGTCCATCTCCTGGACCGGCATCAGACAGGGCAGGCCGCGGGAGGGGTCGCGGACCTCGACGCGGATCCAGCCGCGGCGGCGGCGCATGCGCAGGCCGAAGACGCGGGCGCCGGTGTGGCGGACGGCGTTGCCGACCAGTTCGGAGACGAGCAGGACGGCATCCTCGGTCATCCTGGGTGTCAGCCCCCACTCACGCAGGACCACCACCTGCGCCAGTCTGCGCGCCGTGGCCGCGGATTCGGGGCGGGACGGCAGCACGACCTCCGCCTCCGTGGGGTTGCCGAACAGTTCGAGTGCCTTGAGTGCGCGTTCGTCCTCGACCGCCGGAGACCATCGTGCCGCGGTCGCACGGCTCTCTCCCCGCGGCTGTTCGACATCCTCCAGCCCCGCCATGCCCCCATCATGGCCGCCCGGTGCATCCTCCGGGGCTGTTCCCGCGGAATACGCCCTCCGGAATTCGTTATTCCGCAGAAGTCGATCGGCATATGTCAAGGGCACCCAGAAGCCCTGAACATCCCTGCTGACCTGTGACCGCGCTCGATCGGAGGCAATCGACGAACTCCCTCGACAAGGCAGTTCACGGGGGCCTCACGACTCCGATGAACCGCCCCATCGAGGGACCAGGTCAGACCTCACGTCAATTGCAAGCGGTTCAAAGGAATTTCGCCTTACCGGGTCCCTCTTCGACGAAGCTGCGCATTCCGCGTTCCCGGTCCTCCGTGGCGAACAGGCCCGCGAACCAGTTCCGTTCCACCGCCAGGCCCGTGTCGATGTCCGTCTCCAGGCCCGTGTCGATCGACTCCTTGGCGGCGCGCAGCGCGAGCGCCGGCCCCTGCGCCAGCTTCGCCGCCCAGGCGTGCGCCTCGGTGTACACGTCGGCGGCGGGGACGACCCGGTCCACCAGGCCGAGCGTCAGCGCCTCGTCCGCCTTCACCATCCGGCCGGTGAAGATCAGGTCCTTCGCCTTGGACGGGCCGATCAGCCGGGACAGCCGCTGAGTGCCGCCGGCGCCCGGGATCAGACCGAGCAGGATCTCGGGCTGGCCCAGCTTGGCGTCGTCCGCGGCGATGCGGAAGTCCGCGCAGAGGGCGAGTTCGCAGCCGCCGCCCAGGGCGTACCCCGTGACGGCCGCCACCACCGGCTTGGGGATGCGGGCCACGGCGGTGAACGCGTCCTGCAGGTCGCGGGAGCGCAGGACCATCGCGGCGTGGTCCATCACCTGCATCTCCTTGATGTCCGCGCCGGCCGCGAACACCTTCTCCCCGCCGTACACCACCACGGCACGCACGTCCGCGCGTCGCGTGGCCTCCTCGGCGAGCTCCTTGAGCCGGTCCTGGGTGGCCACGTCCAGCGCGTTCATCGGCGGGCGGTCGAGGCGGATCGTGCCGACGCCTTCGGCGACTTCGAGATTCACGGTCATGCAGGTCAGGTTAAGCGGGACGGACGGCGACGGGCTGGGTGCGGTCGGTCACACCCGGCCCGTGACGCGGACCTCACCCGCCGCGCCTCACGCCGTCCACTTCTCCCACGACATGTTCCAGCCGTTGAGCCCGTTGTCCGGGGCGACCGTCGCGTCGTCGGAGTTCTTCACGACCACCACGTCGCCGATCATGGAGTGGTCGAAGAACCAGGCGGCCGGTACGCCGCTGTCGTAGCCGCCCTTGACGTCCCGCAGGCCGATGCAGCCGTGGCTGGCGTTGTAGTTGCCGAAGGCGCCGCCGCCCCAGTAGTTGCCGTGGATGAAGGTGCCGGAGGTGGTCAGGCGGGCGGCGTGCGGTACGTCCTTGATGTCGTACTCGCCGCCGTAGCCGACCGTTTCACCGTTCATCCGGGTCACGGCGAGCTTCTCGCTGATGACCATCTGGCCGTTCCAGCTCTCGTAGCCGGGCTTGCCGGTGGTGACGGGGATGGTCTTGACGACCTTGCCCTCCTGCATCACCTTCATCGTGAGCTTGTCGGCGTCGACGACGGAGACCTGGTTGCGGCCGATGGTGAAGGAGACGGTCTTGTCCTGCTTGCCGTAGACGCCGTCACGCCCCTTGACGCCGTCGAGGTTCAGCTTGACCGTCACCTTGGTGCCGGCCTTCCAGTACTTCTCGGGACGGAAGTCGAGGCGGTCGTTGCCGAACCAGTGGCCCGCGACCTCGACGGCCGGCTCGGTCTTGATGCTGATCGCCTTCTCGACGTCCTCGGGGTGGGTGATACCCCGGGTGAAGCGGATCGAGAACGGCATGCCCACGCCGACCTTCGAGCCGTCCTCGGGCGTGAAGCTGCCGACGAACGTCTTCTTCGGCGTGAGCGTGGTGAAGCTGGAGTCCTTGGCGTTGGTTTTGCCCGCGGAGTCCTTGGCGACCGCGTGCACGCTGTACTTGGTGCCCGAGGCCAGGTGCGCGGACGGCGTCCAGGAGGCGCCGCCGCCGGTTATCTTCCCGGATATCGCGGCACCCTCGGCGTCCTTGACCTGAACCTCGATCAGTTTGCCCTGGGCCGCGCTGATCTCGAGGGCGCCGCTGGTGTCGACGGACTTCGCGCCGTCCGCGGGGGCGATGGTGACGACGGCCTTCGACTGCTCGGCCGCCCCGGCGCCCCCGCCCTTGCCCTCACCCGACCCCGGACCGGAGTCGTCACCTCCGCCGCACGCCGTGACCGCCAGCAGCAGGACGCCGAGCACCAGCGCCAACGCCCCCCTGCCGCCTCGGTCCCGCGCGTCAACCGACGCCCCCGATATCGGTCGCACGTTCAACTCTGCTCCCCTCGACGGGCCTGGTCAGGCCCGCGCCCCATGTGCGCTGCACGCGCATCGGCGCATATTAACCGGAGGGTTTTGAGCTTCGTGTGAGCCAAGTGTCACCGTTCCGTCCCAACATCAACGGACGGTCCGGCCACCTTTCCCCCCTGGGGGACTACTTCTCCGCGCTGCCCGCCTTCCATGCCTTCCAGCCCATGTTCCAGCCACCGAGACCGTTGTCGGGAGCGACCTCCTTGTCATTGCTGTGGACGACCTCGATGACGTCCCCGACCAGGCTGCGGTCGAAGAACCAGCCCGCGGGTGTGTCCGAGCTGCCGCCCTTCACGTCCCTGAGGCCCACGCAGCCGTGGCTGACGTTGACCTGGCCGAAGGCGTCCGGCGCCCAGTAGTTGCCGTGCAGGAAGGTGCCGGAGTCGGTCAGGCGCATGGCGTGCGGGACGTCCGGGATGTCGTACTCGCCGCCGAAGCCGACCGTGCGGCTGTTCATCCGGGTCACTTCCAGCATCTCGGTGACGACCATCCTGCCGTTGTACGTGGTGGTCTTCGGGGCGCCGGCGGTGATCGGCACGGTGGCGATGAGCGCGCCGTCCCGCCGGACCTCCATGGTGTGCCGGGCCGCGTCCACCAGGGAGACCTGGCTGCGGCCGACGGTGAAGGTGAACGTCTTGTACTGGAGGCCGTAGACCCCCGGCGCCCCCTCGACGTCCCGCAGCCGCAGGGAGACCCTGACCTGTGTGCCGGGTTTCCAGTACCGCTTGGGGCGGAAGTCGAGGCGGCCCTTGCCGAACCAGTGCGGGCGGATCTCCACGTGCGGCCGCGCGGTGACGTGGACGGCCCGTTCGACGGCGGCGCGGTGCTCGATCTCCCGGTTGAACGCCACCGAGACGATCATTCCGGTGCCGACGGTGGAGCGGTTCTCGGGCGTGACGTACCCGATGAAGCGCTCCTCGGGGACCTTCGTGGTGAAGGTGGTGTGCCGGGCGGAGCGGCGGCCGTGGCCGTCCAGGGCGACCGCGTCGACGGTGTACTCGGCGGCGAGCGCGAGCTTCTCGTCGTCGGGGTGCCAGCTGAGTCGGTCGCCGGAGAGGTGCCCGGGGACCGGGGACTCCTGCGCGTCCTGCACCTTGACGACCTTGACAGACTCCAGGCGTCCGCTGGGCACCCGTACCCACAGCCTCTCCCCGGGCCGCACGTCCCGGGTGCCGTCGTCCGGGAAGACGCGGATGACGTGCTCGGGTGCCGGCGGCTTTCCGAGCTCCCCGACGCCGACGCGGCCGGCGCCGTCCGCGGTACAGCCGGCGGCTTGGGCGAGCAGTGCTGCCCCTGTCAGTACGGCGGCCAGTGCGACCCCCACGCGCCCTGCGCGCCCAGTTACGTGCCTCACGACGACCCCAACGATCGGGCATGCTCCTGGGAAACGTGAGTGCGAGCCAAGCGTTGGGCAGAACAGTGGGGAGAACGACACGAGAGGGTGCCACGACCGGGACGCCGTACGCTCTTTTCCCTGTCGTTCCACGAGCCGTGGGAGGCTGAACGGTGTCCAGCGCAGCCGAGCAGGAGGCGGTGGCCGAAGACGGCGCCGCCGTGGACGGGCGCCCCGCCGTCGTGAACGGCACGCACCGGCGCGCGGCGCCCGGTGTCCCCGTGTGGCCGGGCGCGCCGATGCCGCTGGGCGCCCGGTTCCGGGTGGGTCCGGACGGGGTGGCGGGGACCAATTTCGCGCTGTGGGCGGGTGGCGCGGAGGCGGTCGAGCTGTGCCTCTTCGACGAGCGGGGCAGGGAGACCCGCGCCCGGCTCTCCGAGCTCACCCACGAGATCTGGCACGGCTTCGTCCCCGGCGTGATGCCCGGCCAGCGCTACGGCTACCGGGTGCACGGCCGCTGGGATCCGTGGACCGGCGGCAGGTGGAACCCGGCGAAACTGCTCCTCGACCCGTACGCGCGCGCGGTGGACGGCGACTTCGGTCTGCCGCCGGAGGTGTACGGGCACGTCCGCGACTGGCCGCAGCAGCAGATCGCGGACACCGTGCGCGACGAGCGGGACTCGGCGCCGTACGTGCCCAAGGGCGTGGTCGTCCACGACGACGCCCTGGACGACGAGTGGATGGACGACCGGCGGCCGAAGACCCCGTGGGCGGACTCGGTGATCTACGAGCTGCATGTGCGGGGCTTCACCCGCCTGCACCCCGACATCCCTCAGGAGCTGCGCGGGACGTACGCGGGGCTGGCCCACCCGGCGGCGATCGAGCACCTCGTCAAGCTGGGCGTGACGGCCGTCGAACTGCTCCCGGTCCACCAGTTCGCGCACGAGGACCATCTGCTGCGCCGGGGCCTGAGGAACTACTGGGGCTACAACTCGATCGGCTACTTCGCCCCGCACGCGGGCTACGCCGCCTCCGGTACCACGGGTCAGCAGGTCGGCGAGTTCAGGCGGATGGTGCGGGCCCTGCACGCCGCCGGGATCGAGGTCATTCTCGACGTGGTCTACAACCACACGGCGGAGGCGGGTGAGCTGGGCCCGACGCTGTCCCTGAAGGGCATCGACAACCGGGGCTACTACCGGCTCCAGCCGGACGCCCGCCGGTACGCCGACTACACGGGCTGCGGCAACACCCTGCACGTCGTCCAGCCGCACGTGCTCCGGCTGATCACCGACTCGCTGCGGTACTGGGTGACGGAGATGGGCGTGGACGGCTTCCGTTTCGACCTGGCGGCGGCGCTGGCCCGCTCCATGCACGACGTCGACATGCTGTCCCCGTTCCTGGCCGTCATCGCGCAGGACCCGGTGCTGCGGCGGGTGAAGCTGATCGCCGAACCGTGGGACGTGGGGTCGGGCGGGTACCAGGTCGGGGCGTTTCCCCCGCTGTGGACGGAGTGGAACGACCGCTACCGCGACGCGGTCCGGGACTTCTGGCGGGGCGCGCTGCCGGACGTACGCGACCTCGGCTACCGGCTGTCGGGGTCGAGCGACCTGTACGCCTGGGGCGGTCGGCGCCCCTACGCCTCCATCAACTTCGTCACCGCCCACGACGGTTTCACCTTGCGGGACCTCGTGTCGTACGAGCGCAAGCACAACGAGGCCAACGGCGAGGGCAACCGGGATGGCACCGACGACAACCGGTCGTGGAACTGCGGTACGGAAGGGGCGACGGACGACGAGCGGATACGGGCGCTCAGGCGCCGCCAGCTGCGGAACCTCCTGACGACGCTGCTGTTGTCGACGGGGGTGCCGATGCTGGTCGCGGGCGACGAGCTGGGGCGCACCCAGCGCGGCAACAACAACGCGTACTGCCAGGACAACGAGATCAGCTGGGTCGACTGGGCGCTGCTGGAGGATCCCGCCTGGAAGGCCCTGTTCGACCTGACCGCCCGGCTGATCGACCTGCGCCACCGCCACCCGGTCCTGCGCCGCCGCGCCTTCTTCTCCGGGCGGGCCCACTCGGTGGACGGCCTGCGGGACCTGGCGTGGTTCACCTCGCGGGGCGCCGAGATGACCGAACGGGACTGGTACGCGCCGACCGCCACCCTCGGTATGTACCTCTCCGGCCGGGACATCCCCGGCCGCGACGAACGCGGCGCCGCGATCGTCGACGACAGTTTCCTCGCCGTCCTGCACGCGGGTGAGGACCCGCAGTCCTTCGTCCTGCCGGGGCCGCCGTGGGCGGAGCGCTACGAGGTGGTCGTCGACACGTCCAGGGAGGAACAGGGCGAGGACCCCGGGGTGGTGCATCGGGCGGGAGAGGCGATCACGGTGCCGGCGCGGGCGGTGCTGTTGCTGAGGGTGGTCGACTGAGGCACGTTTCAGCCTCGTGAACTCAGCACGGGATGCCTGGACCCTGGGGCCGGCGGGCTGATCACATGGAAGCCGCGCGCCGTGTGCTCCCCCCTTTTTCACCCCCGCACCAAGGACTCCGCATGCCCGAAATATCCCGTCGTACCTTCGGTGGGCTCGTCGGTGGCGGTGCGGTGACCGCCGTCGCCGGTACGGCCACCGCTGCCGAGGCCGCCGGCGCCTCGCCTGCCGAACGCCTCTTCACGGCACGCCCCGCCGCCTCCGGCAAGCGACCCAACCTCCTGGTCATCCTCGGGGACGACCTCGGCTGGGCCGACCTCTCCTCCTACGGCGCTCCGCACATCAAGACGCCGAACCTGGACCGGCTGGCTGGGCAGGGGGTGCGGTTCACCGACGCGTACTCCGGGTCGGCGACCTGCTCCCCGACCCGGTTCAGCCTGTACACCGGGCGCTATCCGGGCCGTACGCCCGGGGGCCTCGCCGAGCCCATCGCCAACACGTCGCAGGGGCTGGACCCGAACCACCCCACGCTCGCCTCCCTGCTGAAGAAGGCCGGGTACGCCACCGCCCTGATCGGCAAGTGGCACTGCGGCTGGCTGCCCGACTACAGCCCCACCAAGTCCGGCTGGGACGAGTTCTTCGGCAACCACGGGGGCGTGCTGGAGTACTACTCCAAGCTCGGCCAGCTCGGCGCCTACGACCTCTACGAGGGCGACGCCGAGTACAAGGACCTGCGCTACTACACCGAGGTCCTGACCGAGCGGGCCGTCGAGTACGTCGGCCGGGACCACGACAGTCCCTGGCTGCTGAACCTCAACTTCACCACCCCGCACTGGCCCTGGCTCGCGGAGGGCGACGAGGAGACCGGCGCCCAGATCGCGGCGAAGATCCGCGCCGCGAAGAGCCAGGCCGAGGTCAGCAGGGCGCTCAACCACTACGACGGCGGCTCGGTCGATAAGTACACGCAGATGGTGCAGAGCCTGGACGCGGCCGTCGGCGAGGTGCTCAGCGCGCTGCGGCGCTCCGGTCAGGAGGAGAACACGCTGGTGCTGTTCGCCAGCGACAACGGCGGCGAGCGCTGGTCGTACCAGTGGCCGCTCAGCGGCGAGAAGTTCGTGCTCCAGGAGGGCGGCATCCGAGTGCCCACGATCCTGCGCTGGCCCGCCCGCATCGACGGCCACCAGGTCAGCCACGAGCCGAACTTCTCCCCCGACTGGACGGCCACCCTGCTGGAGCTGGGCGGCGCCCGCCCCGACCCGGCGTACCCGCTGGACGGCACCAGCCTGGCCGGATACCTGCTGCGGGGCGAGGAGCTGCCCGAGCGGGACCTGTTCTGGCGGGTACGGGCCAACCGGGCCCTGCGGCGCGGGGACTGGAAGTACTACCAGGACGACGCCGGCCACGACCATCTCTACAACCTGGCCGCCGACCAACGCGAGCAGGCCGATCTCGCCCCGGACAAGCCCGAGTTGCTGGCCGAGCTCAAGACCGCCTGGGAGAAGACCGCGGCCGGGCTGCTGCCGTACCCCGCCTCCTGATCAGCCCAGGATTCCGCGGTCGTAGGCCGTGGCCACCGCCGCCGCCCGGTCCTTGACGCCCAACTTGGCGTACAGGTGGGTGAGATGGGTCTTCACGGTGGCCTCGCTGATGAACAGCTCGCGGGCGATCTCGCGGTTCGAGGTGCCCTTGGCGACCAGGGCCAGCACCTCGCGCTCACGGGCGGACAGCGGCTCGTTGCCGGGGGCGCGGGGCGTGCGGACCGCGGAGACCAGGCGGGAGGCGACCGCCGGGGACAGGACGGTACGGCCCTGTGCCGCCGCGCGGACGGCGGTGAAGAGCTCGTCGCGCGGGGCGTCCTTCAGGAGGTAGCCCGTCGCGCCCGCCTCGATCGCGGGCAGCGTGTCGGAGTCGGTGTCGTACGTGGTCAGGACGAGGACCTTGGCGCGGGCGCCCCGCCCGGTCAGCTCGGCGATCGCGTCGACTCCGCCGCCGCCCGGCATCCGCAGGTCCATGAGGATCACGTCGGGGTCGAGGGCGGTGGCCCGCTCCAGCGCCTCGACGCCGTTCGCCGCCTCGCCGAGGACCGTGAATCCGGGCGCCGACTCGAACATGCCGCGCAGGCCGTCCCGGACGACCGGATGGTCGTCGACGATCAGCAGGGAGATCAACACCGGGTCACTCATGGCGGACCAACGGTACGCGAGCCGACAGCGCGGTGCCGTTACCCGGCTCCGACTCGACGGTGAGGGAGCCGGCGACGCGTGCGGCGCGGGCCCGCATGCCGTCGAGGCCGAAGCCGCCGGTTCCGGTGCGCGGCGGGACGGCGAGCGGGTCGAAGCCCTCGCCGTCGTCGCGGATGTCGAGGATCACCTCGTCGCCCAGGTAGCTGAGGGTCACCCCGACCCGGGTGGCGGCCGCGTGCCGGGCGGCGTTGGAGAGGGCCTCCTGCACGATGCGCAGGAGTGTCGCCGCGACCTCCTCGTGCAGCTGTTCCACGGTGCCGGTGACGGTGAACTCGGCCCGCACGCCGACCCGTTCACCCCATGCGGCGACCGTCTTCTTGAGAGCCTCCGGCAGCCCGTCGTGCTCCAGGGCCACGGGAGTGAGGTTGTGGACGGAGCGGCGGGCCTCGCCCAGGCTGTGGCGGGCGAGATCGGATGCGCGCTCCAGGTGGGTTCGGGCGATGTCCAGGTCGGGGGCGTTCGCCACGACCTGGAGCTGGGCGATGATGCCGGTCAGGCCCTGGGCGAGGGTGTCGTGGATCTCGGCGGCGAGGCGGCGGCGCTCGTCGGCGACTCCGGCTTCCCTTGCCTGGACGAGGAGTTGGGCGTGCAGGGAGGCATTCTCGTCGAGGGCCTGTTGCAACGCCGCGTTGGTGCGTTCGAGTTCGGCGATGGTGGCGGCCTGGACGCGGGCGCGTTCGTCCTCCGTGGCGAACACGCGGTCGGAGACGGCGACCAGGACGACGGTGACCGCGAGGACCGCCCCGAACAGCAGCCACTGGGCCCGCCCGTTCGGTGGCAGTCCGCCGGACTGCGCGCCGGCCATGGTGACGGCGGTGGCGAACAGCCCGGCGCTGCGCAGCCGCCGCGGCAGCAGTCGGCGGGCGCCGAAGTAGCCGGTGAACGCGTAGAACGAGAAGAGCGGGTTGATCCAGGTGAGGGCGAAGGCGATGACCCAGCGGACCACGTAGTAGCAGACGCTCGTGCCGGACGGCCCGCTCGGCATGTCGGCGACGGTCCCCCACCACACCTGGAGCGCCAGTCCGGCGGCGACCAGGCCCCCGACCGCGTACCAGTCGCCCGGCCCCATGCCGACCATGCCCGCGGTCGGCACCGCGAGGACCGCGCCGACCAGCAACAGCACGTACGGGCCACGGCTGTTGACCACGGCCCACCGCCGCTCCACCCCCGCCACGTCCTGGTCCATGGGCCCAGTGTCGGGCACGCGCACGCTCACTCCCAGCGGAACCAGCGGCTCGCGGCGCCCGTGAGCAGCAGCGTCCACATCGCCAGCACGCCCAGGTGCCCCCACCCCGGCCAGTGGCCGGCCGCCGCCTGGCTCAGGGCCTCGGCCGCCGCGCCGAACGGGGTGTATCCGACGCACCGGGCCAGCGCGTCCGGCATGGTCTGCACCGGCGCCCACACGCCCGCGCAGAACATCGCCGGGAAGAACACGGCGGAGCCGATCGCGCCCGCGATCTTCGTGGTCCTGGACAGCGCGGAGACGACCGCGCCGAGCGCGAGGGCGGCCAGGATCGCCAGGACCAGGGCGACGGCGTATCCGAAGGGCTGTCGCGGCAGTCGTACGTCGAAGGCGAACCGGCCGACCGCGAGGGCGAGCAGCGCCGACGTCAGGGCGGCACCGCCGTAGACCAGCATCTGCGCGGACAGCAGGGCGGCGGGCCGGACCGGTGTGGTGGACATCCGGCGCAGGATGCCGCGCTCGCGGTAGCCGGTGAGGGTCTGCGGCATGGCCTGGAGACCGCCGACGATCATCCCGAGCAGCACGGCCACCGGGACGTAGATGTCGATGGTCCGCAGTCCGCCGAGGGACGGCTCGGGGTCCCGGAAGGACGGGGCGGAACCGAGGATCACCAGCAGCAGGGCCGGGAACCCCAGGATCCAGAAGAGCGCGCCGGGTTCACGGCGGAAGAGGCGGATCTCGGTTTTCAGTACGGCGGTGTCGACTACGGCCGCGCTCATGCAGCCGCCTCCTTCGTGAGGTCGAGGAACGCGTCGTCGAGCGTGGCGTCGGTGACGCGGAGCTGGTGGGCGGTGATGTGGGTGCGGGCCAGGAGGGTGATGACGGCGTTGACGGTCTCGTCGGTGCCGGACAGCGTGATCCGGCCGTCCAGCTGCTGGACCGAGGCGAGCTGGGGCAGCGCGTTCAGGTCACGGTCGTCCAGGGGCGCGGACGGGGTGAAGCTGACGACGGTGGCGCCGGCCGAGCGCCGGATCAGGCCGGACGGGCTGTCCAGCGCGACCACCCGCCCCTTGTCGATCACGGCGATCCGGTCGCACAGCCGCTGCGCCTCCTCCATGAAATGGGTGACCAGCAGGACGGTCACGCCACGCTCGCGGATGTCCTCGATCAGCTCCCAGGTGTCCCGGCGGGCACGGGGGTCGAGGCCGGTGGTCAGCTCGTCCAGGACGACGATTCTCGGATCGCCGATGAGGGCGAGCGCGATGAACAGGCGCTGCTTCTGGCCACCGGAGAGCCTGCCGAACCGGGTGGTGAGCTTGGCGGTCAGACCGAGGCGTTCGGCGAGCGGCCGCCAGTCGAGCGGGCGCGGGTAGAAAGCGGCGTACAGCTCCAGTGCCTCGCGGACCGTCAACTTGGCCTGCACCTCGCTCTGCTGGAGCTGGGCGCCCAGGACCTCGCGGGTGGCCCGGTGCTCGGCGACGGGGTCGAGGCCCGTCACCCGGACCCGGCCCGCGTCGGGGACCCGCAGTCCCTCGACGCACTCGACGGTGGTGGTCTTGCCGGCGCCGTTCGGGCCGAGGACGCCGAAGACCTCGCCCTCCTCGACGGCGAAGGAGACACCGTCGACGACGGCTCGGTCGCCGTAGGACTTGCGCAGGTCGGTGACTTCGATGACGGACATGGCACCAGCGTCCCGGCGAGCGGCCCGCGCGCACATCGGCCGTCGCGCTCGAAGCGGCATCAGCCGATCGGTTGATGCGATGCTACGACCCGCGCCATGACGTCGTCCGGCACGAGGTGGTGGGACACAGGTTGTACGACGCCTCGAACACGCAGGTCGTAGGACCAGCGGCCGACCCTGGTCCGGCCAAAACTCGGTGGGCGTTGTCAGTGCCGGTCCGTAGGCTCCCTGTTGATGGCCACGACACCTGTGATGACACCTGCAATCACCAAGGACCGCTCCGCCGTACGAACCCTGCTGCGGCTGTGGCCGTACGTCCGGCCCGTGCGGGCGCGGCTGCTGACCGCCGCGTTCGTCGCGGTGCTCGCCTCCTGCACGGGGCTGGTGATCCCGCTCGTCCTGAAGTGGCTGGTGGACGGGCCGGTCGCCGACGGGGACGGGGCGGGCGTGTGGCTCGGGGCGTTGTACCTGCTGCTGCTCGGGCTCACGGAGGCGCTGCTGTTCGGGCTGCGGCGGTGGCTGGTGGCGCGGCCGTTGTCCCATGTCGAGGCGGAGATGCGGGCGGACCTGTACCGGCGTCTGCAACGGCTGCCGGTCGCCTTCCACGACCGGTGGGCGTCGGGGCAGTTGCTGTCCCGGGGCACCACCGATCTGATGCTGCTGCGGATGTTCCTCGCCTTTCCGCTGACGTTCCTGCTGGTCAACGGCGTGACGATCGTCGTCGGTGTGGTGATCATGCTGGTGCAGGACTGGTCGCTGGGCCTGGTGATCCTGGTTCCGGCCATCCCGGTGATGGTGACGTGCGTGGTCTTCGAGAAGCGGTACGCGCTGGTGGCGCGGCGCGCGCAGGACCAGGTGGGCGACCTGACGACGGTCGTCGAGGAGAGCGTGCTCGGCATCCGCATCATCAAGGGGTTCGGGCGGCACCGCAGCCAGGCACGGGCGTTCCGTGAGCTGTCCCGGACCCTGCGCGGGACCGAGCTGCGCAAGGCGGGTCTCCTCGCGACCATCTGGGGCGTCATCGTGACGCTGCCGGAGCTGGCCATCGGGGCGGCGCTGGTGCTGGGCGCCGTGCAGGTGGCGGATGGGGAGCTGTCGGCGGGGACGCTGGTCGCCTTCCTGTCCACGGCCCTCGCGCTGCGCTGGCCGGTGGACTCGATCGGGTTCCTGCTGGCGATGAGTCAGGAGGCGGCGACGGCGACCGAGCGGTACTTCGAGGTGATGGACGAGGAGCCGGAGTCGAAGGGCGGCACCGGCGGGACGCCCGCCGAGGACAGCGGCCTGCGCTTCCACCACGTCCGCTTCCGCTACCCCGACGCCCCCGAGGACTCCCCGCCCATCCTGGACGGCGTGGACCTCCACATCCGCCCCGGCGAGTCCATGGCCCTGGTGGGCGCGACCGGAAGCGGCAAGACCACCCTCACCGCCCTGGTCCCCCGCCTGCACGAGGTGACATCGGGCCGGATCACCCTGGACGGGCAGGACATCACCGCCATGTCCCGCCAGGAGCTCCGCTCCAGGGTCGCCGTGGCCTTCGAGGAACCCACCCTCTTCTCCGCCGCCGTGAGCGAGAACGTCCTCATGGGCGCCGGGGCCGGCGCGGGAACGGTCGAGCTGGAGCGTGCCCTCGGCGTGGCGCAGGCCGACTTCGTGCACCGCCTCCCGCAGGGCACCGACACCCAGGTCGGCGAGCAGGGCCACAGCCTCTCCGGCGGCCAGCGGCAGCGCCTCGCGCTGGCCCGGGCGGTCGTGGGTCGGCCCGACTTCCTGGTACTGGACGACCCGCTGTCCGCCCTCGACGTCCACACCGAGGCCGCGGTGGAGGCCGCCCTGCGGGACGTCCTCGCCGACACCACCGCCCTCATCGTGGCGCACCGCCCGTCGACGGTCCTGCTCGCCGACCGTGTCGCGCTGCTGTCCGGCGGCCGGATCACCGCCGTCGGCACCCATCACGAACTGCTGCGCTCCAACGCCGAGTACGCCCATCTGATGGCCGGCACCGACGAGGAGGACGGCCGATGACGACGACCACGACCACCGCACCGGACAAGAGGCGACCGGCCGGGGAACCCCCCGATTCGGGGGACGTCTTCGACCATGACGTCCTGCCCGCTCCCCCGGGCGCCACCGCCACCCTGCTGCGTTCCCTGCTGGCCCCGTTGCGGGCCCGGGTCGCCTTCACGACGCTGCTCCTGCTGCTCCAGCAGGCGGCGGTGCAGGTGGGGCCGCTGCTGGTGGCGTACGCCATCGACCGCGCGGTGCCGGCGTTCCGGGACCACGACAACGGCCCGCTGGTCGCCGTGGCCGTCGGCTACCTGCTGTGCGCGCTGGCCTCCGGGGGGCTCCAGTACGCGTTCATCATCGCCTCCGCCCGCGTCAACCAGGACGTACTGCTGGACCTGCGCGGCCGGATCTTCCGGCACGCGCAGGCGCTGAGCATCGACTTCCACGAGCGCTACACCTCGGGCCGGCTCATCTCCCGTTCCACCACGGACGTGGAGTCGCTGCGTGAACTCCTCAGCGAGGGGCTGCAGGAGCTGATCACCGTCATCCTCTCCTTCGTCTACATCTCGGCCCTGCTGCTCTGGCTGGACCTGGGGCTCGGCGCGGTCGCGGTGGCGTCCTTCGTGCCGCTGTACCTCCTGGTACGGACGTACCGGCGGCGTGCGGCGCTGGTGTACGGGAAGCGGTCCACGGCGATCGCCGCCGTGATCGTGAAGTTCGTCGAGACGATGAACGGCATCCGTCCGGTGCGCGCGTTCCGCCGCGAGGCCGCCAACGACGCCGACTTCGCGGGCCTCAACAAGCGTCACGAGCACATCAACGGGGACGCGCTGCTCGAGATGGCCCGCTACGTCGTCGGCTCCCGGCTGGTCGCGAACACGGCCGTCGCGCTGATCGTGCTGTGGGGCGCCCAGCGGGTGGCGGACGGTTCGCTGGAGCTGGGGGTGCTGGCAGCGGCGGTGCTGTACCTGCGGCGGCTGTACGACCCGATCGACCGGCTCGGCATGTTCCTGAACTCGTACCAGTCGGCGGCGGCCTCGCTGGAGAAGATCGCGGGACTGCTGGCCCAGACGCCGTCCGTGCCCGAGCCGCAAACACCCAGGGAGCTTCCGCCGCTCGAGTCCGAACTCCCCGGCCGTGAGGCGGTCTTCGACGGTGTCCGGTTCGCCTACCGCACCGGCGGCGAGGTGCTGCCCACCTTCGAACTGACGCTGCCGGCCGGGCAGACGGTCGCGGTCGTCGGCTCGACCGGCGCGGGCAAGTCGACGCTGGCCAAGCTGCTCGCCCGCTTCTACGACCCCTCCGAGGGCCGGGTCCTGCTCGACGGCGTCGACCTGCGCGAGCTGTCCGTGCCCGAGCTGCGGCGCGGGGTGGTCATGGTGACGCAGGAGGCGTTCCTGTTCTCCGGCACAGTCGCCGAGAACGTCGCGATCGGGCGGCCGGACGCCACCCGTGACGACATCGAGCGGGCCGCGAAGGCGATCGGCGCGCACGAGTTCATCAGCGCCCTGCCCGACGGCTACGACACGGACGTCCGCAAGCGGGGCGGCCGTATCTCCGCCGGTCAGCGCCAACTCGTCGCGTTCGCCCGGGCGTTGCTCGCCGATCCGGCGGTGCTGATCCTGGACGAGGCGACCAGCTCGCTCGACATCCCGGGCGAACGGGCGGTGCAGCGGGCGATGGCGACGGTACTGAAGAGACGTACGGCGGTCGTGATCGCGCACCGGCTGTCGACGGTCGAGATCGCCGACCGGGTCCTGGTCATGGAGCACGGCCGCATCGTCGAGGACGGCACCCCGGCCGAACTCGTCGCGGGCACCGGCCGCTTCGCGGACCTGCACCGGGCGTGGCGGGACAGTCTGGCGTGATCTTCCGCAGTCCAGGATCCGCGGCTTCGGTCTGGAGTGGGTGTCCCCGTCCGATGCGGACAGGAGGTCAGTTCGTCACAGCCGATGAGGAGACAAGCCGGATGAATACCCTGCTGGGATGCCCCGCATGAGCAACTCGCTGCGTGCTCGCATCGAGCAGTACTACGCCACCGTGCCCCTGCTGTTCGCCGAGGCTGAAGACTTCGGTCCGTTACGGCTGTTCGTGCGAAGGAAACCAGGCACCCCGTATTACGGCGGCCCCGGGCATGCACAACCCACCGCAGAGGGAGCCTCGGCCGTGACCGCGGCTGACATCGCCCGGGCGCGGGCGCGGCAGCGCGAACTCGGCGTTCCAGAGGCATTCGAGTGGCTCGCCGAGATCGCGCCGGGCCTGCGTGCTCGTATCGAGGCCGCCGACCTGCCAGTGTCCGAACGCCCGCTGATGGTCATCGATCCACACCACCCGGTTACGCACAACCCGGTGCCGGACGGCGTGAAACTCCACGTGCTGACGGCCGACGACCCCGCACTGCCCGCAGCCCTCGCCCTGCCCCGCCTTGCTTTCGCCGAGCAGGGCACCGCCGTCGGATCGGCGGGCCACAAAGAACTGTCAGTGGTGGCCGACGAGTTGACCAAGGACGGCACCGTGACATCGATCCGCCCCACGATCCGCGCCGGGCACAAGACGATCATCGCTGCCCTTGCCCCTGACGGCACCCCGCTGGCCACCGGCCACTACCACCCAGCGCACGGCACCACCGAGATCGGCGGCATCGGCACCCTCCCCACCGCCCGCCGCCAGGGCCTGGCAGCAGCCATCACCACGGCCCTGGTCAACCACGCTCGCGACCACGGGGTGAGCACCATCTTCCTCGCCTACGCGGAAGACACCGTCGCGCGCATGTACGCACGCCTGGGCTTCCGCCCCGCGGACAGCACCCTTCTGATCGCCAACCAACCAACGCGGTCGTAGGTCCGCACCAGCACGGGCCGCGCGCAACCGCGGCTCACCCAAACGGCGCGGGGAACACTCACCCGCCCAGGGGCGATGCGTTCTCAAGCTGTGAGTCCGAGCGTGGCGGTTGCGTGCTGGGGGCCTGACCGGTAGTAATCGACTGCGGCGGCGATGTCGGTCCAGCCTGCTTGGCGCATGAGTCCGATAGCCAGGTTCCGCAGCGTGGCCATGGCGCGGGGTGCGGTGCCGGTGCGCACTCGCGAGGCGTCCTCGCTATGGGTGACGTCTCTGACGTGGTGCAGGGCCTCAACCTCCTTCGGCCGTGCCCGGCCGCGGTGGTGCGGGCCCGCAGCGGGATCTCCCGCCAGGGCAGGCGCCGCAACTGCTTGCGCAGCTTCTTCTGGTTTCCCTTGACGACCATGAGGTAGTGGCCGCCGGCGGTGATGACGTGCTCGGCGTGGGTCCGCTGGGTGTGCATCGCATCGGCGGTGACGGCGACGCCGCTCAGGTCGAGCCGGTCCAGCAGCGGGGCGAAGGCGGGGATCTCGTTGCTTTTCGCGGCGACTTGACGCTGGGCGATCACGGTCTGGCAGCCGTGCAGCGCGGCGGCGAGCAGGTGGACGGCCATGCCGTGAAGCGGGCGATGGTGGCCAGGGACCTGGCTCCGCCGAGCACGGCGACCAGGCACAGCGCGAGCAGGGAGCCCAGGTGGTAGCGACGGCCGTGGACCCGGCGGGGATCGGGTGTCCGGCTCAACGTCTCCGCCAGGGAGGTGAACTGCGGCGGTTCCGGATCCGGGCAGGCGGAGTCGATGCGGTGCAGTGGCGCTGCAGGACGCCGATCAGGGAGGGCGGCACGCGAACGCGACCCCTGTCCTGATCAAAGGCTTCGAGAACCTTGATCATCGGCGCAGCGACCGCGCGAGCGCGTCGACGGTCACACCGACGATCGCCCGGAGTTGCTCCGGGCTCGACCCGGCCCTACCCATCACCGCGAGAGACTGGTTCACGGCCGCTACGTGTACGGCGAAGTCGTCGGCGTTCTCGTCGGACATTCCGCCGGCCTTCAGCGCGGTGCGCAGGCGCGGGCGCTGTAGGCCGAACAACTCTTTCACATGCTCTGCGACGCTTGGGCTCAGCGCCGGACTCGCCATGACCGACTGGGCCATCAGGCATCCGTCGGGCACGGCGGGGTCGGCGATGCGCCCCAGGGTGACATCGAAGAACGCACGGACGGCGGCGACGGGATCCTCGGCCGCACACAAGAGGGCGGCGTCGAACTTGTCGCCGTAGCGCGTGGCGTAGCGATCCAGGCAGCGAAGGAAGAGCGCGTCCTTGTCGCCGAGCGAGGAGTAGATCGAGCTGCGGTTCAGGCCGGTCGCCCGGGACAGGTCGTCGAGCGAGGTGTCGGCGTAGCCGGAGCGCCAGAACTGGATCATCGCGGCGTCGAGCACCGTGTCCATGTCGAACTGCTTCTTGCCTGCCATGCAGCCCATCCTCCCATCTTGGACTGATCAGTTCAAGAAGTGCTAGCGTCGAATCACGGTCCACCCGCCTCGATGGAGGATTCCCATGACCAACCCCGTCCCCGCCCTGCCCCTGCATGACCTGGCCGGATTCACGCACCGCTGGGTCGACGCCGACGGCGTCCGCCTGCACGCCGTCGAAGGCGGTCGGCCGGACGGGCCGGCCGTCGTCCTGCTCACCGGGTTCCCGCAGACGTGGTGGGCCTGGCGAAAGGTCATGCCTGCTCTCGCCGATCGGTTCCGGGTCATAGCGATCGACCGGCCGGGCCAAGGCAATTCCGAGCATCCGGAGCTCAGCTACGACACGCACACGGTCGCCGCGCACATCCAGGCCGCTGTGAACGCTCTCGGCGTGCGGGACTACTGGCTCGCCGGGCACGACATCGGCGCCTGGGTCGCCTTCTCCCTCGCCCTGAACTACGAGAGCCGACTGCACGGGGTCGCGCTGCTCGACGCCGGAATTCCCGGTATCACCATGCCGGAAGCGATCCCTCTCGACCCGACTCTGGCGTTCAAGACCTGGCACTTCGCGTTCCACGTGGTGCCCGATCTTCCCGAGACGCTGATAGCCGGCCGCGAGCGGGAGTACATCAGCTGGTTCCTGAAGACCAAGTCCCTCGCGCCCGACGCGTTCGAGGAAGCAGAGCTCGACCACTACGGCGCGGCCCTCGCCGTCGATGGCGGCCTGCGCGCCGGCCTCGCCTACTACCGCGATGCCGCCGAGTCCGCGCGCAAGAACCACGCGGCGCTCGAGCAACGGCGACTGACCGCGCCCGTCCTCGGAATCTCCAGCAGCCACGGCTCGATCCCGGACATGGCGGCCTCCATCAGCCCGTGGGCCGAGAACGTGACCGGCACCATCGTGCCCGACGCCGGTCACTACATCCCCGAGGAGCAGCCCGAGGTCGTCGCCGCCGCCCTCACCGACTTCTTCAGCGGCCGTTACCGACCTTCAAAGCGTGGTGTCGTAGGGGCTGACGGCTCGTGATCCCTGCGGTACGCCGCCTGTATGAGGTACGCGCAGGGTGGTGGACTCACGGACGAACGGCGGGCCTTCCGGGAGAAGTTGCGGTTGGAGGCGGCCGAGCGGTTCCAAAGCGGGGACGAGAACGTGATCATCGCCCAGGTCGTCGGTGAAGCAGGGTTGGGGTGATCTCAGGGGCGTGCTGGGGGACATCCCCGATGCGGCGAGCCACGAGTTCGGGTGGACTGGCACTCACCTACGCCTCTCGACCAGAAAGCAAAGCGTGCATACGACAGTCGAATGGATCCGAGCCGACGAGCGACTCCCCTACGACGGTGCCGGCATCCTCGCAGCCGTGACCGGTCGCTATCCGGGTGAGCAGGAGGATGACCCCGACTCGCTCTCCGGTCAGGAGTTCTGGCTGGTACTCCCCATGTACTTCCGTCGCATCCATCCGGTGGAGGAAACCGGGGAGATCATCGAGAACTGCTTTTACGACTCCGACGGCGTGGTCCGCTTCCCCGTCGGTGGGCCGCCGTGCGAGGAAGTGGTCACGCACTGGGCCGAAATGCCGAGCCTTCCCGGCATGGACGTACAGCGCATCTACGGCAAGGACGTAGGCCGCGCGCTTCGCGCCCTGCCCTACCATTACTGACCATGAGCGCGTGACATCGTCGTGGTGGTTTGCGTAGGCCGGTGCCGGTGAGGCAGCCGTCGAAGACGTCGCCGGGGCAACCGGGCAGACGAACATCATGCTGGTCATCGCCGCTACGACGGTCGGCGCCTTTCTCGGCGACCTCGTTCCCTACTCCATCGGCCAGTTGATGGGGGAACGCGCGTTGAAGCACCTACCGGTCGGCACCAAGCGCCGGAAGGCGTACGACTGGTTCGAGCGCGAACTCGAATTACGCGGCGGCTTCATACTCGTCTCCACGCGATTCATTCCGGTCGGACGCTATCTCGCCACGGGAACAGCGGGGGTGGTGAGATAGCCGCTGCGCAATTTCATGGCGTACGTGGCGCTTTCCACCTTTACATGGAGTGCCTATACCGCGCTGTCGGGATACCTCGGTGGCGTCTTCTTCCAGGAGAACACGCTCCTCGTTGTCGCCGTCGCCGTCGGCGTGGGACTCGCGTTCGCGGTGACCGGCGCGGTGGAGTTCTCGCGATATCTTCGGCCCCGCAAGCATTCGATTGCGTCTGAGTAAATCATCAAGTCAGATCTTTGCACTTGATGTTAACCTCGATCTTTCTCGACGGTCCGCCGACGGAGTCGGCGGACCGGTTCGCTTTCTTTGAGGGGTCGCAGGCAGGTCAGGGGCCCGAGTGTCGCGCCGGGTGGGCGCCGGGTTCCACTGCCCGGGCTGTGATGCTGATGCTCGCAGGGACGAGGAAGCTGCTGGTCAGCCTGGGTTGGGGAGGAGGGCGAGCCGGGCCAGCGCTGCGGTGATGTCGTCGGTCCAGGGCCAGTGGCGGGCCAGGCGGAGGATCCGCCGACGGCCCGTGGTGACGAGTTGGGCGGCTGCGGTGAACAGGCGGAACCGCAGGCGGCGGGGCTCCCAGAGCCGGGCCTTGCCGGTCAGGGTGAGCATGGGCATCCAAGCCAGCAGGTCGAGAGCGATCTGGACGATCTCCAGCCAGACCTTGTTCTGGGCCGTGTCGTGGAGGGGGAGGTTGCGCAGGCCGGTGGCCCGGGCGGCCCGGATGCGGTCTTCCGCGCGAGCCCGCAGCCGGTGACGAAGCTCGAGTTCGGCGATCGGCCGGCCGGGGGTGTTGGTCGCGAAACAGGTGAGCCGCATGCCGTCGGCATCCGTGAACCTCAACTGGGCTCCGGGATGCGGCCGTTCCCTGCGGACGATCAGCCGCGTGCCCGGCGGCCAGCCGTCCAGGACGCCGCCGGCCAGTTCGGCGACCCAGGCCCCGTCCCTCACCTCGCCGCTGGTCTCGATGGCCGGTGTCCAGGCCGGTTCGGGGATCTTCAGCACGTGCTGGTGGATGGCCTCGGTGATCGTCATTCCGACGGAATAGGACAGCCACCGGCCTCGCCGGGCAAGCCATGACACGAACGCGTGGGTGCCGCCGGCTGAGTCCGTGCGGATCAGGGTTTGCCGTCCGCGTCGGTATTTCCTGGGCAGTTGGGCCAGGGCGAGGCGGGTGGCGGTGATGTGGTCGGCGGCCGTGTTGGATCCCGCGTTCCCGGGCCGCAGCAGGGCTGCAACCGGTTCGCCGGTGCCGCCCGGGCCGTGGTCCACGAAGCCCATCAGCGGATGGTGGCCGTAGGTCTTTTTCCAGGTCGCCGTCGCGTCCTGTTTGTCGGAGTGGGCGAGGACCAGGACGCCGTCCAGATCGACCGTCACCTCACCTCCCTGGTCGGGGGCGTTGTCGCCGGCCAACGACCAGATGCGGGAGCGGACTTCGGCCCGGGCCCGGTGGATGACCTGCAGTGCCTTCTCGCCGGAGGTGGCGAGGGTGTCGATCAGGCGGGAGACGGTCGGGTCGGAGGCGACCGGGCCGAAGACGTCCGGCTCGGACCGCAGCGCGGCGATGTCGGCGAGGCAGTCCCCGCCGAGAGCGACCGCCAGCGCGAGGTCCAGGAGGATCTTGCCGGGATCGTGGACGGCCCGCGGCTTCCGCCAGGGCGCAAGCGCGGCGGATATCGCCTGGTCAAGCCCACTCTTGCGGACTGTTTCGACGAGCAGGACCGAACCGGCCTGCGAGACGACGTGGCGGCCGTCGCCCCGGACACGTACATGCGGGTACGACCCGATACTCTTCTTCACCTGAGGAGTGCAGCTTTCCTGATGACGAACAGGACCCTAGACAAGTCCCATCGTCCCAGGTCAGAGGCACTCCTCGCTCATTTGATCAGCCATCGGACAGCCCACCTCGTGAAAGCGCGAGGTTAAATGAGGAACTCCCTAGCGTTCTCGGCATGAACCTCACCGTGCTCGCGGCCTCCGGCCAGACCGGAATCGCCCTCACCCGACAGGCACTGCGACGTGGTCACACCGTGACCGCCATCGCGCGTGATCCCGAGCGGATCGCCCTGCCCGACTCCCCGAACCTGCGCAAAGTGGCGGGAGACGTGACCGACGCGGCCGGTATCGCCGCCGTCGTGGACAGACATTCCGTGGTCCTTTCCGCGCTCGGTACGGACCGGGCCGGGATTCTCCTGACCGGTGCCCGGGCCGTCGTCGCCGCCGGCCCACGGCGCGTCATCTGGCTCGGCGCCTACGGCACAGGCAAGTCGGCCGAAGTGGCGGGTCCGGGCGCGGGCGTCCTCGCCGAGGTGCTGGGCGACCGGCTCGCGGACAAGGTCGAAGCCGACAACACCGTTCTCGCGGCCGGGGGCACCGTCTTCCACGCCGGGATGCTCGCCGACGGGCCGGAAAGCCCCCGTCGGCGCACGGTCGGTCTAAAGGCGGCGCCTCCCTTCGACCTCGGTGCGAAGGTCAGCCGGGAAACCGTCGCCGCGGCGATGCTCGACGAAGCCGAGGCTCCCGGCTTTCCCGGCGCCGTTGCTCTGCCCCTGGCGGAGTAGTCAGCAGGCGGTGAGCTCCTCGATCGAAGCCCGGACCTGCTCGCGGAGCCAGGCGTGGGCGGGGTCGGAGTCGTAGCGCTGGTGCCAGTTGCAGTTGATCGTCGCCACCGGGGACTCGATCGGCAGCGGCCGGGTGAGGAGCCCGAACGCCTCGATGAGCGGACCGCCGAGGATCGCCGTGCAGCTGACCAGTGCGTCGCTCCGGGCGGCGATCTGCAGGGCGGTGGACACCGTCGCCACCGCCGCGACCACCCGGCGCCTGAGGCCTTCGGTGGCCAGCGCGTCGTCGATCGGCGCGGCGAGGCGGCCACGCCGGGAGATCACCACATGCGGCTGCGCCGCGTAGGCGGCCAGGTCGAGTCCGGCGGCGCAAGGGTGGCCCGCGCGCATCGCCACGACGAGCCGGTCGTCGCCGAGCCGCTCGGAGCGGAACTCGGGCAAACTCGGCCTACCGCCACCGAGTTCCAGATCGACGCGGCCGTGGCGCAGGTCGTCGGTGTCGACGGAGTTCTCCGCAAGCACCCGCAACTGCACCCCGGGAGCCCGCTGTTGGATCCTCCCGACCAGTACGGGGAGCAGTGACGCGGCCACCGCGTCGTGACACCGGATCGTGAAGGTGCGATCCATCTCGGCCGGGTCCAGCTCACGGATCGGCGAGAGCACTTCGTGCGCCTGCCTGACCAGCCGGTGCACGTCCTCCCGCACCGACACCGCGTACGGGGTGGGAGCCATCGAGTGGCCGGTGCGCACCAGGATGTCGTCCCCGGTGACGGCGCGAAGCCGGCCGAGGGTGCGGCTGACCGCGGGCGAGGACAGGTGCAGCCGCTCGGCCGCACCCATCACGCTGCCCTCTTCGAGCAGGGCGTCCAGCACGGTCAGCAGATTCAAGTCCAGTTGCATACAAGTAAATCCTCACAAGACACAGATCCACTTCGATCAACTCCAGGAGCATCCCATGAGCCAGGAACTGCTTGCCGCCACCGTCGCCGCCGTCCGCCACGCCGGCGCCCGGATGATGACGCGCTATGCCACCGAGTCCCGTCCGTCCGGGCTCCCCGAACTGCTCGCGTACCTCCAGGCCAACGACGCGGCCGTGGTCGACACGCTGCGCCCGGCGTTGACCGAGGCCCTGCCGAGCGCGGGCTGGCTCAACGACGAACACGGATCGGGACCGCTGGCCACGGGCGAGTGGTGGCTCATCGACCCGGTCGGCGGCAACGTCAACGCCGTGCACGGCATGCCCGACTGGAACATCGGCGTCAGCCTCGTCCGGGACGGCCGCCCGGTGCTGGCCGTGGTCTACTTCCCGGTCCTCGACGAGATGTTCACCGCGACCGAGGGCGACGGGGCGTTCCTCAACGGTGTACGGCTGCGGGTTTCGGCCAAGACGCGGTTGGACGGCGCACTGGCCGGGACCGGCCAGGCCCAGCCGGGTCACGACCCCGAGCTCGCGCAGCGGATGGGCTCCGCCTTCGCCGCGATGACGAACTCCGCCCTCTATGTACGGGTCTCCGTACCGGTGACCCACCAGCTCGCCCAGGTCGCCGCGGGCCGGATGGACCTGCACTGGCAGTTCGACAACGTCCGGTCCCACGCGGCGGGCGTGCTGCTGGTCCAGGAGGCCGGAGGCGTCGTGACCGACCTCGAGGGCAAACCGTGGGAACTGACCGGCGGGAGCTACCTCGCCGCCGCGCCGGGCGTGCACGCCGCCGCGCTGGACGTCCTCACCGCCTGAGACAAGGCCGGATCCAGCTACCTCATCACCGCCCGAACGGGAGGATCGTGAAATGACGACCACTGTGCCGCCCGGCCTCGCCGAGCTGACCGAGATCATGGCTTACGCCGACTTCGCGACCAGCGCGTCGATGTCCGTGCGGGAAACCCTGGGCCTCGGCTCGTTGCACGTCGGCTCGACGCGGGCGTTGGCCATCCGCGAGGACCCGAGCCAATTCTTCAACCGGGCTGGTGGGTTCGGCGCCGATGGTCCGATCACAGTCGACGACCTGGCCCGGGTGTGCGCCTTCTATCGGGAGCACGGGGTGTCGCAGGGCTCTCTCATGATCGCACCGCCGTTGCTGCCGCCGGACTGGGACGCCACCGCCACGAAACTGGGCCTCGTCGAGGGCAGCCGATTCACCAAGCTGGGCTGCGACATCGAAACCCTGCCCACCGTCGCCGACCGTGCCGCGTTGGATCCGGGTTGGCGCGTCGGGGTCGTCGAAGCCCACCAGGCCCGGGAGTGGGCCACGGTCATGATGACCACCTTCGGGTTCACCGCCCCCGCCATGATCGAAATGGCCGCGTCCTGTGTGGGTGCGCCGAACTGGCGGCAGTTCGCGGTCTGGGCGGGTGAGCGGATCGTCGCGGTCGGCAGCCTCTTCCTGAACGGGCAGTGCGCCGACATGTTCGGCGGGGCGACGCTCCCGGAAGCGCGCGGCCGTGGCGCCCAGTCGGCGCTGCTCACCGCTCGCGTCCGGGCGGCCGCGGCCGAGGGCTGTCGATGGCTCGTCGCCGAGACCGGCGTGGAAGGTCCCGGTGAGCACAACCCGTCGCTGCACAACATGCTGCGCGTCGGCTTCGAGCCAATGTATGAACGGACCACCTGGCTGTGGCAGGCGTAGCCCGTTGATGCCCCGAACTGATCGCACAGCCGGTGAACTCCGGTCGAGGGGACCGGGGTTCACCCTGACCAATGAGACGTCACCCGGTCACCGATAAGATCGCGGAGAACCACCGACCGCTCACCTACCAGCGATGTAGCCGCTGCTCACCGAGCGCGAACTCCGGCGTTTCCGCAGGTGCCGGCGCTCATCAGGTCGCGGATCCTACCCAGGGGGAGCGTTGATCGACGCGTACGAGGATCCGGGCACGCCCGACTGTCCAACGCGTCGGACCGGCGCGGCGTTGTCCTGCCGGTAGCCAAGTGATCACTGTCCGGGGTCCGGAGCCGTGTCTCAGGGGTAGCGTCTGAGTGTTGCCGCAGAACGGAGTTCGCCGTGTCCCAGAGTATCGAGGAGCACACCGGCGCCCGGATCGCCCGTATCCGGAAGCAGCGTGGCCTGACGCAGCAAGGGCTGGCCATGCGGGCTCACGTGTCGAAGTCGCTGTTGTCGAAGGCCGAGTGCGGACAGAAGCCCGCGTCTCCGGCTCTTGTCGCTGCCTGTGCCCGCGCGCTGGGTGTCTCCACGTCCGAACTGTTGGGGCAGCCGTATGCCGAGGAACTGCGCCGGGACCGGATGGACGCGCTGATCCAGCCGATCCGTGAGGGACTGGAGAACTGGGACATAGCTCTGGACTGGGAGACGGCTCCGCGCCCGGCCGCGTTGATCTGGACGGATGTCCAGCGGGCTCTGGAGCAGCGTCGTCAGGCGCAGTACACGGACATGGCGCGCGACCTGCCCGCGCTGATCGACGAATCGGTGCAGACGGTGCACACAAGTACCGGGGAGGAGCAGCGGCTGGCGTACGAGTGTCTGGCGGAGACCTTTCGGTGTGTGTTCACTGTGGCCTGGAAACTCGGCTTCCTCGATCTGGCGACCATCGCGCTGGACCGGCTGGCGTGGACCGCGCCGCGCGCCGACGAGCCGGGGCTCGCTGCCATGCATGCCTTCCTGCGTGCGCAGACCACGATGTCGTCGGGTCGCTACGACGTGGGGCTGCGCGTGGTCGACAAAGGTCTGCGGGACCTCGATGGCCAGGAGTCGCGCCGCCCGGCTGGCATTGAGGCGATGCGGGGCATGCTGCACTTGCGCGCCGCGACCATCGCGGGCCGGATGAAGGACAGAGATCACGCCGACGCCCGTCTGTCCGTGGCTCGTGCCCTTGCCCAGACGACAGGGGAGTTGCCCGACTTCGGTGTCACCTGGGGGCCGGTGAACGTGGGTGTGCATGCAGTGGCCATCGCCTCGGAGGCCAACGACTTCGGGCGCGCGATCGAACTCGCCGAGAACGTACGCATCCCGCGTGGCTGGACCCGCTCCCGGGCCGGGCACCACTGGATGGACCTCGGCCGAGCCCACACTTGGACCGGCCACCTGGAACAGGCCCTGGACTGCCTGCACCAGGCCCGGCGTATCGCCCCGCAGCAGACCCGCTACCACCCCACCGTGCGGGAGACCGTGCTGACCCTGAAGCGGCAGGAGCGGGTGCGTAACAACTCGCTGGCGCAGTATGCGGAATGGATGGGGATATAGCGGATTCCCGTCAGGAGGAGTTGCACCCTTCGGTGCAACTGTCGCGCATCGTCGTTCGACAAGCTGACGTCTCGTCAGGACCCCCGCGACCGGGCGAACGGTCCGGGGGCATGGCCAACGCTGACAGGAGCGTCGACGTGCCGCACTGTATCGTCCACATCTTCGAACCGCTGCTGCGGTTGCTGTGGCCCGCATTTGGCCGCCGCCGGAGACCTGATCACCCATCCGTCGGCCTTGCTGTAAAAGAGTCGATCGTACGTCCGGCTCGCGTACCGGCCGCCCGGGCACTGCGTGGTGAGGAGATTGGACTGGTCCCGTATCTGGTCGCGCACGCGCAGTGGGAGGAGCAGAAGCGGCAGGCTCGGCGTCACACCCTCCGGCTGGCAGTGCGCGGTGTTTACATCGGCCCCCGGCTGATTCACGGAGTGGAGGCCATGGCATGACGAGCGGGACCGGACAGTTGCGCCTGCTGCCGTGGGCTGGGCCCGGGGGCAAGCCGTGCTACCTCTCAGGCGACGGGGCCGGATACCTGTCCCGGCTCGCTGACAACATGGAGGCAGCGCAGCTCGGCCTGGCCGGGGAACTCCTCCGGAAGGCCAAGCATCTCCTGGGCAAGCGGCAGTGGACGCAGGGCGAACTGCATCTGCTGGCAGTCCAGTTGACTGAAGCCCTTGGCAATGTGCACCGCATCGCGGTGAGCCACAGCGCAAGCCTGCCCGCACCCTCCGGCAACGATCTCGACACCGTGAACGACCTGGAGGACGAGGAAGACGAACAGGACAGTTCGTCCCCGTCCGTCGGCCGCTGACTGCACCTAGCGGCTCCCTCGTCCCGGCCGGGACGGACCGCTGGAGATGCCCGCAGAGCCACGACTCTCCGGGGATCTCCAGCGCATGCCGTCAGTTATCCCTGGAGCACTCGGCGCCTGGACGACCTCGCCTGCTCCAGTTCCAGGCGCTCGTGCTTGTCGGCCATTAACGAGATGCCACCCTCCAAGGCGGGATCACCGATCACTTCGATCGCGAAACGGTTATTCCTTGAGATAGCCCCCGCCTCGCTCCTCACCCATCGCCAGGGCTCTCCCATGCCGCTCTGACTACGCCGTCTGAATCCGGCACTACGGCGCACCACCCAGCCAAGACCACATCCGCCAGCATGAACGACAATCCCCTGTCCGTTACTTCAGCGAGACTTTCGGCCCCCCCTGGGTGGGCGCGGTAATTGAGCTGGCCAGGCGTGAGCGGGGCTTCGAACGCAGTGAAATCTTCGTCCAATAGTCCCGCATCGAGCCGCAGGTCCGGGTTTGCGACAACGCAGAGGAGCGAGCGAGGTCGTACCTCCTGTGCCACCTCCGCTACATTTCCCGCAGTCACCCGGAACCATCGGCAGCCGTACGCACCGTGCGCCCAGCGCTCACACAACAGAACTAGCCCATCGGCTGCCGCTCGAACCGAGCCCCAAAACTCGTCATCCACGACGTCATCGACAAGTCTTGGCTCCTCCTCAGGATCCGGTTCTGAGGCGCGCCACTCAAGAGACAGGTTGTCGCCAGCGAGCCCGGTAAGCGAATTGGCTACCACTGGATCCATTGACAGATGGATCGCCCCATCCCATCCCGACTCGACGCGAAGCCGCCCCGGTGTGACCAGTCGGCAGTACGGTCCCAACCCAGCTGCCATCCGCTCAGCGAGATCTATCGCCTCCGCCGGGTTGGCCTGCATCCCGTTGCGGAGCCTCCAGTATGGGTCAGGGAGCGGTTGGCTGACCAGCAACTCACTGACCTCAAGACGGTCAGCTCCGCATTCCTCGATCACCGCGTTGAGCAACCTCCGCAAATCCACCGCGTAGGCACTCCAGGCCGGCGCCTCTGCCAGGGAGGCTCGTACGTGTTGGTCGCTCGGGCTGACGACGAGCTCGGCTGTCATTTGGCTAGCCACTTGAGACCCAACACCTCTCCTGTCGGTGATACATCCAGCCCATACGTTCCGTCCCGAGCCGAATCCTTCGTCGACTGGAAAGGATTACGGAAGCTGGCACCCTTGAATATTGCCTGCTTGTTATGCCCGGTCCGATCGTAGGTGATATACCGAGGTTGACCACCTCCAGCCTTCTTGTTCTCCCAAATTGGGGCCCCGCCTGCAGATTTCATTTTGGTCTTCGTGTACCCCAAGAAATTCGCAACATCGTCAGACTGTGCACGCGTGAGCGAGTTGCAGTTGCTGTTGTGAACGAGTACCGGCGTCTGACCAGCGAGTACATAGTACGTGTGCAGGTCGTCCACAGTCAGGTTGTAGGTACGTGCGTGCCGGGTGAACGAGGAGTTGGCAGTCACGATGACGACAGCACCGGTGTCCGTGCGCAGAGTCATGCCTGCACGGAGCTCGCCCGCGGCGACCCATTTCCCTTCCGACGGCGACCAGAAGGGATGCTCGTGAGTCGCGGTGATTTTCTCGATGCCGTTACGAGTGGCGATGGATATTCGGTTGAAGTACTTGTCGCCGTCAGTTCGGATTAAACGTGTGACTTTACGTGCCACCGTCTTTCCGGTGCGAGGGTCTGTAGCAAGAACCTCGTCGCCGACCTTCACCTCTTCGATGTTCTTGGTGGCCTTGTCGGCCATCAGCACGTCAGTGCCCGCCAAGAAGCACTTGCACCCATACTTTCCTCCACCCATCCCGAGCGCGATCAACCCGAGGGCTTCGCTCATCAGGTCGGAGGTCAGTTTCTCGTAGTTGGCGTTGCTGGCGCATCGCTTGGCGTGGTCGAGGCAGTAGGTGGCGGCGAGGTATTTAGCTCCTTCCACATCATGTGTCTCGAGGAGGTAGGTGCGAGCCTTCATGCACCCATCCCTGCCATAGCAAGCCATGGCGAGCCTATCGCCCTCACCCACCCCGGTATTCCAGAAGTCTCCGAGCCCTCCGGAGAGCGCTGAGGTCTGCGCGGTGTAATAGCGGAGCAGCGTGTCCTCATCGTCAGTCGTGGGTCCGGTTTCGATGAGGCGAGTCACAACCTGTTGTTTGACGGTTGTACCGCCGACTCCACCACTCCCACCACTCCCACCACTCCCACCACTCCCACCACCGCCATAATTGCAGGTGTAATAGCAGCCGCCCCTTCCTGTTCCGCCGGCGGGTATACCAACGTTATTGCGGGGTTTGCCCGTGGCTTTGGGGTGGGGTTCGCTGTGACCGGTTCCGTCGTCGATATAAAGACCGGTGGGGTCGCTGAGGGTGATGGGGCTGTTGGCAGAGTAGCTGTAACCGTTGAGGGTTTGAGGCTGTTCAGGGGCCAGGACCGGGTCGACGCTGATGAACTGGCCGATCGACGGGTCGTACTCGCGGGCCCCGATGTGGGTAAGGCCAGTGGTGGTGTCGCGTGTCTTGCCCAGGAATCCCTTGTCATCGGGCCAGGCCGTGCCAGCAGGTTTGCCCCGTTCAGCACCGAACGGGGTGGAAAAGCGCTTGCTGACGCTCTGTGTGCTGTCAGCGCTGATGGCCAGGGAGTGGGTTCCGTGGCGGTCGCCGGCGAGGTACGTCAGCTTGTTGGTGCCGGTTTCGTTGGAGCGCACGGCAATGCTCTGGTCGGCTGCGGTGTAGTAACGCTGGGCCCAGGTGGTGCCGTTGGCGCGGAGGTGGAGTTCGGTGGCTCCGGCGTACAGGATCCGCTCGCCGCTTTGGGTGCCGCGGATGAGGAGGTTGCCATCGGCGCCGTATAGGTAGTCGGTCGCCTTGCCGCTTTCGGTGAGCGTGCTGAGCTTGCCTTCGTCGGACCATTTGAGGTCCTGGGGACCGGTCGTGCCCGGACGTTTGATGGTGTTGCCGGCCGCGTCGGGGATGTAGGACTTCTCAGGGATGCTGCAATCGTTCTTGGTGGTGGTGCCGGTCAGGAAGTGGGTCTGGTCGGTCTTGGTGTAGCAATACGTCGTCTTGGTGTCGCCTGTGGTCTTGTGGACGGTTTCCGTGGTGCGCTGGCCGGCCTTGTTGTAGTCGTAGCTGTTCCAGTACGGGGCCGGTCCGGACAGGCTGTTCACGCTGCGTTGGTCGGTGCACTTTTGGGTGCTGGGGGTCCAGGCCTCGGTCAATCGGCGATGGCCGTCGTAGGCGAAGCACTGGGTTTCGGCCGCGGAGGTGCCGCCGAGGTTGGTGGGGTCGGCGATGGAGGTGACGTTTCCAGCCTGGTCGTATGTGTAGTTGAGGTCCTGCGGCATGTAGCCGTGGGTCTGGTCGGTGACGTAACTGCGAGTGAGGCGACCGGTGCCCTCTTCGAAGGCGTTGTTGATGTAAGTCTTCTTTTGATCGTCACTGCTCGCCGTGCCCAGGATGAGTTGTCGGGGCTCGCCCAGAGGCGAGTAGTCCGCAGCAAGGAGGTAGCCGGTGGAGCCGCCGACGGAAGTGATGCCGCCGACGCTGTTGTAGCCGTACTCGACGACTTCGGAGGGCAGACCGCCCAGGGCCGGTTCCTTGGTGTATTTGATGGTGCCGTCGAGGTTGTAGGCGGTTTCGAATTCCAGCGTGGACGGTGCGCCTGCCTTGCCGAAGGGATCCGCGGCGGGCAGGGCCAGCTTCGTGGTTGTCGGGCGGGACAGGACGTCGTAGTCGGTGACTGTGTTGGTGTAGGCCTGTCCGCTCTTGCCTCCGATGTAGCGGGTGGAGGTGTCGGGCAGCCCTTTCCGCAGGGCGTCGTAAGTGCTGGCGGTCAGTTGGGTGGCGTCCGACTTGGAGCCCGCCCAGGTGCCGGTGATCCGACCGAGCGCGTCGTAGCCGGTCAAGAGGGTCTTTTTGCGCGAGTCGGCGGACTTGATCACCCGGTCGAGGACGTCGTAGCCCATGGTGCTGGAGCCTGCGTCGGGGTCCGTGGTCTCGATCTTGCGGCCGAACAGGTCGTAGTCAGAGGACCACTTGGCGTCGTCCGGGCCGGTGATCTGCTTCTGCAGCCCGTCGGGGGTGTATGCGAACTTCGTCGACGTGAAGGGCATGCCGGGCGTGGCACCGTACTGGGTGTCGTCCGGGGACTTGCCTGAGTACTCGCGGCTCTCCACGATGCGGCCGCGGATGTCGGTGATGGTCCGGGTCGCGCTGCCGCCGTCTGTGGCGGTGATGGCGGTGGAGTCCCCGGTGTAACTCGTGGTGGTGGACCACTTCTTGACCCCGTACACCAACAACGTGCTGGTGGTTGCACGGCCCGCGCCGTCGAATTCGCTGACGGTCTGGGTCGGTGCCTCGCCGTATTCGGCACGGGTGTACTTGCCGTTGGGCGTGCTGTCCTTGTCGAAGATGTCCGCGTGCGTCTCGTAGACCAGGCCCCGGGAGTCGTAGCGGGTATCTGTCAGCAGACGGCCTCCGTTGGGAGTCTCACTCTGGGTCTGTAACGGCCGCAGCAACGCGTCGAAGATGGAGTAGCCGGTGTTGTAGGTCTCGCCGTCCTTCTTCAGGGTCGATGTGGAGACCGAGGACTGCTTCGTGTTGCTGATGTTGTAGCTGAACTTCTTGCTGGGGCTCTGGCTTGCGCTGGAGCGGTTGGGGAGCCACACCTGGGTGAGTCGGCCAAGCGCGTCGTAGGTGAGCTCGGTCTTGTTCAGGTTCGCGTCGTAGGTGCGAAGTGGCTGTCCGCGGCGCGTGTCGATGAAGCTGGTGGTCTTGTGGCCCAGCGGGTTGGTCTCGACCGTCTTGGTAAGTGGCCCCGCGTCGGCGGGGGTGTAGGCGGTAGTGGTCGCCTTCTGGTCGGCGTTGGTTACCGTAGTGGGGCGGCCAAGGGTGTCGTAGGCGGTGGTGACGGTCGCCTGCCAGTTCGGGGCGCCGCCTGAATACGCCTTGGCGCGGCCGGCCCAGGTGGGCAGGCCCTTGGACGGCTTCATCGACGCCGACCACGTGGCGTTGTCGTAGGCGGTCGCCGTGTCCGACAGGACGTCACCGCGACGGGAGTCGTCCGTGGGCAGATCCAGCGCGCTGTCGGCGACCGAGCAGTCCTTGGCAACGGTGCGGGTGCGGGCGACCAGGCCGACGATGCCGACGTCGGTGTTGCGGGCGTACCAGGTGCGGGTGCAGGTTTCGTCGCCGCCTGTGCCCTTCTGCCCGTAGTCGTCGACCTCCCTGACCATCCCCAGGTCGTCATAGCGCGTGGTGGCGACGTGAGTACGCCAGGTCTTGGGCGCGGTCAGGTACGTGCTCTGGTACGACGTGTTGGGCCTGACCCATCGGGCGGTGTGTCCGGCTGCGTCTGGAACCGACTGGGTGGCGGTGTTCTTGTAGGTGTAGTCGGTGTAGCTGGTGGAGATGGGTTGGGTGCCGTTGTAGGTGACCTGTTGAAGCAAGCTGCCGTTATAGGGGTCGCTGTCGGTCAGGGTGACGAAGTCGACGTCGGTGTCCAGCAACGGATCGACCCTGACGGTTTTGGTGGTGCCGTCCTTGTTCTTGTCACCATGCATGCCCTGCAGGTAGCGGGAGACCGTCGTCAAACGCACGGTGTCGGTGGCCCCCGTGCGGGCGGTGACGTCTCGGTATCCGCGCCACTGGGACCAGGTCCGCTCGTCCTTGGGCGTGAATGGGTCGTCGTCGTAGCGCCAGGCGGCACCCTTGTAGTCGTAGGCGTACTCGACCAGCTCGTTTTGGCCTGTGGGGTCGGCAACGTTTACGGCGAGGACGCGGTACTTGTTGAACCAGTCGACCGACGCCTCGGTTGCGCCGTTGATGTTCCAGAACTGCGGATAGCACGAGCGTGTGTTGGTGTCCTGCGCGGCGCCCAGGACCTCGCCGCGCTTGCACTCGGGCTGGGACAGGGTGACCGTGGTGATTGCCCCTGTCTCGGAGGTGATCGTCTCGATGCGGTGCCGTTTGAGCGGCAGGATGTTGTCTGTGCCGTCGACGCGGTTGGGCCGCAACTGGTAAGTGAAGGTGATCGGGTTGACGTCTATGGCGGTGCCGGCTTTTCCGGTCTGTTTGATCGCCTTCAGGACCAGTACGTGGTCGGTGGTGTCGCCGATGTCACCGGCGTCGAGGTAGTCCTCGGTCAGGGCCCAGGAGTCCACCGGCGCGTACTGCTTGTCGGCGGCGTTCCAGGAGAAGGTGTCGATGTTGGTGAGGCGTTTACGGGAGAAGAAAACCGGGCCTGCCGCGTTGCAGTCCGTGTCACCGTCGGTGCACATCGCGTCGAACGGGACGTCCGGCCAGTGCTCGGCCGTGTCCTTGGTGAGTTCCTTGCAGTCACCGACCGTGCAGCGCTCGGCGTGCGAGAAGGTCACCTTCGCGTCGGCGTCGTCGGTGAACAGCGCGTCCTCGCGCAACCCGTACTTGATCTCTTTGAGGTAACCGCCACGGGTGTAGGAGGCGTTGGCGGTCTCGGACTTGTTCTTCTTATAGTTGTTGGATTCCTTGGCGTACCAGTAATCGGCGGCGTTGCCGCGGGTGTCTTCGACGTAGTCGAGGTTCCACCGCCAGGCTTGGGTCAAGGCCCGGTCGGCGAAGGCGCTGCCCTTGTCGTAGCCCGGTTCGCCTGAGTCGTCGCCGAAGACGGGGACGGTCCAGGTGGAGTTGGTGCGCTGGTCGTCCGCGCCGTCGAGCTTGTTGAGGCCGAAGACGTACTTGGTGCCGTCCCCGGTGGTGACGGTCCAGTACTCGCCGTTGTCGTCGCCGTTGTCGGCGCCCGTCGAGCGGGTCACGGTCGAGGCGTCGTCGTCCTCAAGGTGCCACTTGCCCTGGGCGTCCTTGATCAGGCGGGTGGCCTTGCCGTTGAGGACGAGACGGGCGTTGTCGTACTTCCAGCAACGGTCGTAGACCTTGTCGTGGTCGTCGCCGTCCTTGTCGCAGCTGACGTAACTGCGCTCGATGTAGGACTCGGTCAGCGTGAAGCCCTCGCCGACGGCGCTGCCTTGGTTGTTGGTGTTGGCAGTCTCGCCATCGATACGCCCCGAGTCGTAGGACAGACCGAGGGTGGGTGCGGGTCCGGCCGCTGCTGGCGGGAGGCCGAAGTCGTAGTTCCAGGTGAACGCGCCGGAGCTGCCGCCGGCCTGCCACGAGGCGGACGTGGACAGGGCAGTGGCCGAGTAGTCACCGGTCCCCTTGGGAGACTGACCGGACCCGGCCGATGCGGCCGTAACTGCCAGCACCGTCACACCGGCTACACCGGCCTTGGACGCCGACTGATTGGCAGGACCGCCCGACTGTGCTTCGGGCAGCTGCACCTGTGCGGAGACCGATTGCTTCGCCAGGTCATTGTCGGACTTGAGGAGAGTCTGCTTTCGACACGCTGCCTTCTGCGGTGTCGTCAGCGCGCAGGCCGGCAGCTGCACGAGCCGTAGGCGTTGTGCCCAGCCGCCACCGATCGCGGAGGCGAAGTCCGCATAGTCGACACTGATGTCCGCTCTCCCGGCGGAGTCCGCTGCCGCGGTGAGCAGCACACCGGTGACGCCCGCCTTGTGTGCAGCCTTCTGGTCGAGCACGGTGACCTGCGCGTCCCCCGCTGCGGGCGCGGTGCGGGCGCGGTGCTCGGGCTGCACCGCCACCGGAGTTCCGCCCAGGTCAGCGGTGGCCGACTGGTCTTTACGGAGGTGGATGGTGGCCGTGTCCGGTTTGGGCCAGGTGGTCTTCTCCTCAGCTGCGGCGCGCCTGGCTTGCGCCGCGTCGGCCTCCTTGCCCTTGGCGACCTTCTGGCGAGCCTTCTTCGCGCCCAACCCGTTCATCTCATGGACCTTGCTGGCCCGCGGTTCCGGCATGTCCGGGCGCCCCAGTCCACCGCCCTCGGCTGCTGCGGCCTGCAGAGGTCCGGCCGGAGCCAGCAGCGCCAGCGCCACGGCGGGTACGACCAGGCGTCTGCCCCATATCCGCCTATACCGCACACCTCGCCTTGAGGTGCCTATGCCAAACGCCATGCGCTTTCCATCCCCAACCGGTTCACAAAAGGAGTCAATGAATCAAAGAGTCAATGAGGTCGGTGCCGCAGCGGCGGCGTGCTCGCCTCGCGGGGCGGGCGGCGTTGCTCGCCGCCCGCCCGTCTGCCGGGGTCAGTCGCCGACCGCGGTCTCGATCTGCTCAGAGCTGGCCATGGCCCCTGCCCACACCCGTACCTCGGAGATCGCCGCGGGCAGGAAGTGCTTCCAGGCACCGGCGGAGTAGGCCTTGCCGACTGCGAACTCGTCGTCGCCCATCTTCGCGCTGTATGCCTTGAGGTCACCGTTTTGGGCGTAGCCGACGTAGAGGCTGATCGTGCCGTCCACGGCATCGTGCACACCGGTCAGCCGAACCGGGCTGTCCACGCTGGCGACCTCCTCGGAAGTGACCGAGGAGAAGGTGCCGTCGGATTCCAGGCGGCCAAAGTGCCACAAGCCCTCCGGCACGGTGACCTCGGCTCCCTCGTCGGTCAGCTCCGTGCGCTTCCCGGTCAGTTTGAACCACAGCCCCCAGGCCGAGCCGTCAGCGGTGCGCTGGCCGGCGACCTGGCCGATGTAGCCGACATCTTTGGTAAGCAGCTTCTGCGGATCGAGTTGCACGAGCGTGCTGGCAGTGAACGATCCAGTGCCGTCGACCAGAGGCCCAGCGGCTGTGGCGGCGTCGTCGACACCGTCCAGCACGATCGTCTCATCGGCCATCGAGGCACCGCCCACCAGTGCCAGGCTCTTGCCGTAACCGGAGGTGGTGTCCTTGATGCTCGTGCCGTTGACGCCGCGGGTCGGGTTCCAGTCCGCGATCAGCTCCGTGCCGGCATACTCGTCGGAGGTCAGCAGCCGCGCCTCGTCCTGCACTTCGGTCGGCTCGAGTGCGCGCTGCCAGGCTGTCACCTCGTCGATGGCGCCCTTGAAGGAGTCCACATAGGTGTCGCCGTACATCACCCGGCCGATTTCCAGGTTGCCTTCGGCTTTCCACGGTGTTCCGGCATCTACCTGTGCGGTCTGTCTGCCGTTGATGTAGAGGGTGACCTTCTTGGCAGCCGTGTCGTGCACTGCGGCCACATGTGTCCACACGCCCTTGGGGTGGCTTTCCGAATCGACCGCCTCACGGACGAAGTCGCCCGTGGTCGAGAAGACGCGGACGCTCCACTTGCCGCCGTAGGAGATGACGAACGGACTGTACTTCTTCGTCCACGGGCTCGCAGTCGACGGCGTCTGGCTCAGTACCGACACAGTGCCGGTGGAGCTCGGATCGACCCGCACCCAAGCGGCCACCGTGTACGAGTTGGTGGTGTCCAGGACTGGCCCGTTCGTGGCGGCGTAGCCGCCGTCTCCCTTCAGCGCCAAGCCCGTGTCCTCCACCGGGGTCGCCAGTGGCCGGCCTTGTGCGTCGTGAGTGATCAGGCCGCGTCGTCCGCGGCTGTCGCGGGTCGCGCCGGCAGCCAGCGTGGCGTCGTCCCTGCCGTCGTCGACGGCCGCGTCGATGGCAGTGCCGCCCGTCTCGTCGAAGTGGTAGCGGGCGACCGGCGGGTTTCCCCCTGCTACCTGGAAGGCGACCGAGTTCTGCGCACCCCACCGCCCGACGGAGTCCTTCGCCCGTGCGTAAACCTGGTACGTGCCCGCGCGTTCCGGACTGATGGAGGCACGCCAGTGAACCCTGCTGTCAGTGACCGGCAAAGTAAAGCAGATGAACTGGGATATTCCTCCGTCGCACGTCCTTAAAATGTCATGCCACGCGACCTGCGAGGAGAGCTTGTACTGATAAGAGTTGTTGGTGGTGTCGCCGTCTGCCGGGGCGAAGGTGAACCTGCCTGCCTGCCCCGGTCCGCCCTTGGCAAGGCAGTTGTTTGGCAAACATTCCGAGTACGGTTCGCCGATGGAGATCTTGGGTGCCTTGGGCGCGGTCGGGTCGACCTTGAAGTAGCACCAGCCCGTTGTCGACGCGTTGGACGGCCCGGCCAGGTAGCTCTTGCCGTCGTTGTAGTACGACCTGACCGACGCCCCGTACCGGTACAAGGTGCCCTCGGTCAACGCCGACCAAGACATCGTCAGCTTGGAGTTGTCTTTCACATACCCGGTCGAAGGTCGTAGATCAGCGGCTGTCGTCGGGGTGTCCGCCCACGTTCCGTCGCTCTTCTTATGGTCGATGTCAAAGTACACCCGCAGCTGCGCATTCTCTCCGCCCGGCTTGGTCTGTGCTGTTGCGACCAGTGCCGGTGTCGGATCGGACACGATCGCCGGATCCTTCTCGTGCGTCTCGCACACCGTGCCGGAGCCGGTCACCAGCCCGACCCCGGTGGCCTTGTCTGGCAGGCCCACAAAGTCGACTTCGAGGACGGCGTCATTGCGGAACCGCTTCCACGCCGAGGTGTCGTCCTCATCGTGCGCACGGACTTCCAGAGTGAGGCGGGAGAACTTGCCGGCCGCGAAGTTCTTGACGGTCGGAGTGAGGTTCTCGTCGGCCTCCTTCGGGTTGTCGTTGAACTCGATCGCCGCGTTCGGCAGCCCAGGGCTGCACAAGTCACCCCGGCCCGCGGACACAGATTGATCCCCCATCCAGTCCAGCTCCTTGGGCCGCGAGGACCAAGTCGTGGAGGTGGAGATGTTGTTGGTACGCACCAGATCCACCCAGCGCGGGTCGCACTGGAACGCCCACGGCTCGGTCACCCGGAACGTGGCGTCCAGGACCCGCTTGCCCTTCAGACTGGCCGGGGAGAACTCGTAGTACAGCTTCTGCACGTACCCCGGGCCGCAGCCGTAGGTGACGCCGCCCGTGGTCCAGGTGCCGCACTTACCAGCGCCCTTGCCCATGTCATCCTCACCATTGCCCCAGGCGTAGGACTCGTACCCATCGCTGCGCAACAGGGTCCGCTCGGACTCCCCCCACGTGACCGACGGGTCAATGAACAGCGGGAACGCCCCTGCATCCTTCTCCGCCAACAGGTCGGCGTTCGGGACGACCTGCAGCGAGTCCTTGCCTACCTCGACATCCATCTTGGCGACCCGATCACCCTGCCCAGGCTCCAGGCCACTGCCCGACGGGGCACTCTCGGCAGGATCCGACTGCGTCTCCTCGCTCGCCGCCGATCGTGCGGCAATCGTCTTCGTCTGCGGTGCGGTCGGGTCGCCTGCCGAGTTCCACATGCGTGCCGGCGGCGACTTGAACACCGCCTTGCCGTCCGCGTCGACGGCCGCCAGATTCCCTGCGCCGCCCTCCTCGACCTTCAGGCCGCTCGTCTCGAGGCCGAAGGTGAGCTTCTTCAGCTCCGCGCCCGCCGCAGCATCGGGCGTCTTCACCACGAGGACCTGCTGGAAGCTTTCCACGGTCGCGGTGACCTTCAAGTCCACATCCGGCAGCACATTCGCGTAGGTGGCGCTGGCACCGTCGATCTTCGGCACGGGCAGCTTGCCCGGCCAGCTCAGCCCAACAGACTTGCCCTGATATGAAATTCGGGCCAGCGGATCCTTCTCGCCTCCGCCGGAGAACACCATCTGGGGCGCCGACGCCTTCGGCACGACCCTGCCATCGGCACGCTGTTCCAGCGCGGGATCCGGCGTCTGCCAGCCGCCGCCGGGTTTGGCCACCCGCACCGGGACGGACGACTCCTGCAACGTGAACGTGGAACCGTCAGGGTTGGCAAAGACCGTGGTGCGCTCCGTCCGCTCCCCCGCCACCTCAACCCGCTTGCCCGACTCCTCGGCTTCGGCCAGAGCCTTCTCCCCCTCCGAGACCGCCTCAGGGTCCTCCGCGTTGCCGACCGAGCCCGCCGCATACACAGCAGGAGCCTGCACCAGTGATGTCGACAGCAGGGCCGCGCAGGCAACCCCCGCCAACGCCCTGCCTGCCCCCCATAGGCGACGGCTTCTTCGACGTGTCAGGGCATGCCGACGACGCCCCCGCCAGAACTCCACAATCCCCACCCCAGAGTTACAAAAGCTTTACGAGCAGCGGGAGTTAACGCCTTCACCAGGCACGGATCAAGGGCTTTCTGTCGGGCGCATGGGCTCCATGGCTCGATTTGCGTGATCCCGTGGCAACAGACGGCGACATGAATTTTTACTGATTCTGCACGTCACATGCGGGTTGCTGCGCTGGTTCATGGGGCTGCAGAGGCCGACCACCTACAGCCCAAGAATTTTGAGCCATTCATAAAACAGGCCGACCGGCTTGTTGGGCAGGACAGGGCTGATGGCGGTGCTCGGGTCTGGGGTAATTGCCGACGGATCACCGCCTGAAGTCCGTAGGCTCCATCACGTCGCCTGCTGTCCAGCGGGCCGGATCGCCACCGTCGGCACCCGGCCGAACTCGTCGAAAGAACGGGCCGGTTCGCGGATCTGCACCGGGCGTGGCAGGACAGTCTGGCGTAGGAGACGACGGGACGGTCTGGCGTAGGAGACGGGTGGAATGGGTCCGGGGCACGGGAGGCGGCGGGACCGTCCGATGGGCAGGAGGCGATGGCTGACTGCGCACAGAAGGCGGCGGGCGGTCCGGCGTCATGGATCGAGGACAGATGATCGACGCGTACGAGGATCCGGGCACTCCCGACCGCCGGGGCGGCTGGTGGTATCTGTGGTGGCTGGTGCTGCGGCAGCCGTGGCGGTCGGCGGCGGGGGCGCTGCTGGGCAGCGTGTGGATGGTGCTGCTCGCGGCGGCGCCGTATCTGATGGCCCGGGCCGTGGACGAGGGCCTGGAGACGGGGGACATGGGCGCGCTGGGCCTGTGGACCGGTCTGCTGGTGGTGGTAGGCGCCTTCAACGCCTGGCTGGGCGTCATGCGGCACCGCACGATGACCCGGGTGCGGATGGACGCCAACTTCCGCACGGTGAAGGTCGTCGTGGGGCACGCGGTGCGGCTGGGGGCGGCGCTGCCCCGGCGGGTCGGGGCCGGAGAGGTCATGACGATCGGCGTGGGGGACGTGCAGCAGATCAGCTCGTCCCTGACGGTGATCGGCCCCGGGGTCGGAGCGGTCGTCGCCTACCTGGTGGTCGCGGGGCTGCTGCTGACCGTGTCCACGCAGCTCACCGTGGTGGTGCTGCTCGGGGTGCCGTTGGTGGCGGTGCTCGTCGGGCCGTTGATGGTCAGGCTGCAGGGCACGGAGGCGGAGTACCGGGAGCGGCAGGGCGTGCTGACCGCGCGGATCGGCGACCTCGCGGGCGGGCTGCGGGTCCTGAACGGGCTCGGGGGCAAGGGGCTGGTCGCCGACGCCTTCCGGCGGGACTCGACGCGGCTGCGTGAGCAGGGGTACCGGGTGGGGGCGGTGACCAGCTGGCTGCAGGCGCTCGGAGTGGGCCTGCCGACGCTGTACCTCGCGGTGGTGACCTGGATGGCGGCCCGGATGGCGGCCCAGGGCACGCTCACGGTGGGCCAGTTGGTGTCGGTGTACGGCTATGTCGCGGTGCTGGTGCGCCCGGTGGCGTACTTCGTCGACTGGGGCTACCAGCTCGGCCGGGGTGTGGTGGCCGCGCGGCGCGTCGTACGACTGCTGCGCGTGGAACCGGAGCCGGACGACGGCGTGTGCGACGCTCCCGCGGAGCCGTCGGTGCTGTACGACCCGGCCTCCGGGGTCCGGGTGCCGCCGGGGCGGCTGATCGCGCTGGCCGGTGCCCGGCCGGCCGACACGGCGGCCGTCGTCGACCGCCTGGGCCGGTACGCGCCGTCCGACGTGACCTGGGGTGGTGTGCGACTGGACGAGGTGCCGTTGCCGCAGGTGCGGGCGCGGATCCTGGTCGCCGAGCACGAGGCCGACCTGTTCGCGGGGCCGTTGCGTGAGCTGGTCGGCGGGCGCGGGGAACCGGGCGACGAGGAGATCATGGCGGCGGTGCGGGCCGCCGCGGCGGAGGACCTCGTGCGGGGCCTGCCGGACGGGCTCGACTCGGCCGTCGACGAGCAGGGGCGCAACCTCTCCGGCGGCCAGCGGCAGCGGGTCCGGCTGGTGCGGGCACTGCTGGCCGCCCCGGAGGTGCTGCTGGCCGTCGAGCCGACCTCGGCGCTCGACGCGCACACGGAGGCGGCGGTCGCGACCCGGCTGCGGGACGCGCGCCGGGGCCGTACCACCGTCGTCACCACCACCTCCCCGCTGGTGCTGGACCGGGTGGACACCGTGCTCCACCTGGTCGACGGGAAGGTCGCGGCCTCCGGCAGCCATCGGCGGCTGCTGGCTCAGGAGCCCGGCTACCGGGCGCTGGTGACCCGGGACGCCGACATCGAGGAGGAGGCCGGCCCGCGCGAGGACGGGCCCGGCCGGGACGCCGAGGAGGTCCTGGGGTGACGCGGGGATGACACGGGGACAGTTGCCGATCGCCGGGCCCGCGGACGTGCGGCGGGCCTCCGTCCGTCTGGTGCGCGCCGACGCGCGTGCCTTCGTCGCCGTGCTCGCGCTGAACGCGGCCGCCGCCGGGGCGGGGCTCGCCGGGCCGTGGCTGCTGGGCCGGATCATCGACCAGGTGCGGGCCGGGGGTGGTGTCGGGGCGGTGGACCGGGCCGCGCTGGGGATCGTGGCCTGCGCGGCGGCGCAGTTGCTGCTGGCGCGCTGGGCCCGGTACGCCGGGCACCGGTTCGGGGAGCGGACGCTGGCCCGGGTCCGCGAGGAGTTCGTCGACCGGACGCTGGCGCTGCCCGCGTCAGTGGTGGAGCGGGCCGGTACCGGCGATCTGACGGCCCGCGGCACCGCGGACGTGGCCACCGTCGGCACCACACTGCGCGACGCCGGGCCCGAACTGCTCATCAACATCGTGCAGGCGCTGTTCCTGATCGGCGCGGTCTTCGTGATCGACCCGCTGCTTGGCGCCGTGGGCGTGTTCGGCCTCGCCCCGGTCTGGTTCGCCCTGCGCTGGTACCTGCGCCGGGCCAGGGACGCGTATCTCGCCGAGGGCGAGGCGAACTCGGACGTCGCCGAGATCCTCGCGGCGACCGCGGCCGGGGCCCGCACGGTGGAGGCGTTCCGGTTGCGGGAGCGCCGGGTCGCGGCGAGCCGTCAGGCGCTGGACCACTCCCGGCGCAGGCGCCTGTTCACGCTGCGTCTGCGCACGGTGTTCTTCCCGGCGGTGGATGTGTCGTACCTCTTCCCGGTCGCGGGGGCGCTGCTGCTCGGCGGGGTCCTGCACGCGCACGGGGCGGTGAGTCTGGGGGCGGTCGTGGCGGCCGCGCTGTACCTGCGGCAGCTCGACGGTCCGCTGGACGAGATCCTCCTCCGGATCGAGCAACTGCAGAGCAGCGGCGCCTCGTTCGCCCGGGTGGAGGGTCTGGCCGGCGCGCCGCGCACCGCAGGGGACAGCGGCTCCCCCACTCCGGCCGGTGACCGCATCGACGTGACCGGCGTGCACTACGCCTACGACCGGGGGCGTGAGGTGTTGCACGGGGTGGACCTGACCGTACGGCCCGGGGAGCGGCTGGCCGTGGTCGGTCCGTCCGGCGCCGGGAAGACCACGCTGAGCAGACTGCTCGCGGGCGTCGACACACCGAGCGCGGGTGCGGTCACGGTGGGCGGGGTGCCGGTCGTCGAGCTGGGCCCGGAGCAGCTGCGCCGGCAGGTCGTGCTGGTCACCCAGGAGCACCACGTGTTCCTGGGTACGGTTCGCGACAATCTGCTGATCGCCGAACCCGTCGCGACCGACGAGGAGTTGTGGGCCGCGCTGGAGGCGGTCGGTGCCGACGCGTGGGTACGGGAACTGCCCGACGGGCTGAACACCGAACTGGGTGAGGACGGTTGGCGTACGGACGGCTCCCAGGCGCAGCAACTCGCGCTGGCCCGGGTGGTCCTGGCCGACCCGCACACCCTGATCCTCGACGAGGCCACCGCCCTGCTGGACCCGACGACCGCCCGGCACACCGAGCGCGCCCTGGCCGCCGTACTGGAGGGCCGCACGGTCATCGCCATCGCCCACCGCCTGCACACCGCGCACGACGCGGACCGGGTCGCCGTGATGGAGGACGGCCGCCTGACCGAACTCGGCACGCACGAGGAGCTGGTGGCGGCGGGCGGCGCGTACGCGTCGCTGTGGCGGTCGTGGCACGGGGACCCCGAACCGGACCCGCAGTCGCATGCCTGAACCTGGCACCTGGCACCTGGCACCTGCTCCTTGGCCCCTCCGCCCCACCCCTTGCCGCTACCTATCGAAATTCGATAGATTCCCATCGCAACTCGATGGAAGGCTGGGTCATGGGAAAGCTGGCAGTGCGGGCGCTTCGCGCCGTGCTCGTGATGGTGCTCGCCGGCACCGCGTTCGTGCAGGCGTTGATGGTGTGGACGTTGGCCAGTGGAAACGACCCGGAGGACGGGTCGCTCCCGCTGACCTCGTTGCGCGTGATCACGATCCTGGGGATGGTGTCGGTCCAGGTCGCCGGGGTCTGCGTATGGCGGCTGGTGGCGATGGTGCGACGCGGAACCGTGTTCTCCCACGCCGCCTTCCGGTACGTGGACGGCGTGATCGGCGCGATCGTGGGGGCCGCCCTGGCGTGGTTCGCGGTCACGGCCGTCAACGCGCCGGGCCAGCGGGACGACCCGGGCGTCACCGTCATCATGGCCGGGGTCGGCGTGGCGATCCTGGGGGTCGCCCTCATCGTGCTCGTGCTGCGGATGCTGCTCGCCCAGGCCGTCGCGCGGGACGTCGAGGCGGCGCGGATGCAGGCCGAGTTGGACGAGGTGATCTGATGCCGATCAGCGTCGACATAGACGTGATGCTGGCCCGGCGGAAGATGTCGGTGGGCGAGCTCGCGGACCGCGTGGGCATCACGCCCGCCAACCTGGCGGTACTGAAGAACGGCCGCGCCAAGGCGGTGCGCTTCGCGACCCTCGCCGCACTCTGCGAGGTGCTCGAGTGCCAGCCGGGCGACCTGCTGCGCTGGGAGGCCGAGGACGCCACGGGGTGATGACGCGCCCCGGGGGCCGAGGGAAACGCCCGCACCTGCGCTCCCCCATCCCCCCGCTCCCCCACACTGCTCCGAATATCGGACGTGAACTCCCGGACAACGGAGGGTTTCCGGCCAAGTTCCTGACGCGCTCCTGACAGAAACCGGGAACTCCTGCCACTCTTCCCACGACCCCTGCACAGCAACCTCACATGTTCCACCGCTGTGCCGCGGCCGAGCATCCGCACGAGGTTCTACGCACCGCCCCGGTTCTGCCCGTTCGGCCCATCCGCCGACCGGTCTCCCCTGGCCGCGAGACCCGCGGCCGCGCAGAAGGAGTCAGTGTTGAGAAGTTCCTCGCACAGACGCACCTCCCACATCCGCACCACCACCCAGCGCAGGGTCGCCACCGTGGCCCTCGTCGGCGTCTCCGCCCTGATCGCCGCGGCCGTCCAGTCGGGCGCCGCCACCGCGGCCCCGGACAAGGCACCGCCTGCCGCGGGCAAGGTCATACCGGGCTCCGAGTCCGTGAAGCTCACCCCCGCCCAGCGCGCCGAGCTGATCCGGCAGGCCGACGCCGCCAGGACGGCGACCGCCAAGGACCTCGGTCTGGGCGCCAAGGAGAAGCTGGTCGTCCGGGACGTCCTCAAGGACGGCGACGGCACGGTCCACACCCGTTACGAGCGCACCTACGACGGTCTGCCCGTCCTCGGCGGCGACCTGGTCGTCCAGAGCACGAAGGCAGACGCCGTCGAGTCGGTCGTCAAGGCCACCCGCGCCGCCATCAAGCCGGCCACCACCACGGCCGCGCTGCCCGCGGCCAAGGCCAGGACGCAGGCGCTCAAGGCCGCCGAGGCCCAGGACGCCAAGAGCCCCGACGTCAACCGCGCCCCGCGCAAGGTGATCTGGGCGGCCGACGGCAAGCCGACCCTGGCCTACGAGACGGTCGTGGGCGGTTTCCAGCACGACGGCACCCCGCAGGAGCTGCACGTCGTCACGGACGCGGCCACCGGCGCGAAGCTGTTCGAGTGGGAGGCCATCGAGACCGGCGTCGGCAACACGGTGTACTCGGGCACCGTGGACCTGACCACCACGCAGTCCGGGTCGACGTACAACCTCACCGACGGCGCCCGCGGCGGCCACAAGACGTACAACCTCAACCGCGGCACCTCCGGCACCGGCACGCTCTTCTCCGGGCCCGACGACGTGTGGGGCAACGGCACCGCCTCGAACGCGGAGTCGGCCGGCGCGGACGCCCACTACGGCGCCCAGCTGACCTGGGACTACTACAAGAACGTGCACGGCCGCAGCGGGATCAAGGGCGACGGCACGGGCGCGTACTCCCGGGTCCACTACGGCAACAACTACGTCAACGCGTTCTGGTCCGACAGCTGCTTCTGCATGACGTACGGCGACGGCTCGGGCAACGCGAACCCGCTGACGGCGATCGACGTGGCCGCGCACGAGATGACGCACGGCCTGACCTCCGCCACGGCCGGCCTCGTCTACAGCGGTGAGTCCGGCGGCCTGAACGAGGCCACCTCGGACATCTTCGGCTCGACCGTCGAGTTCTACGCCAACAACTCCTCCGACGTCGGTGACTACCTCATCGGCGAGGAGATCGACATCAACGGCGACGGCACCCCGCTGCGCTACATGGACAAGCCGAGCAAGGACGGCGCGTCCAAGGACAGCTGGTACTCCGGCCTCGGTTCGAACGACGTGCACTACTCCTCGGGCCCCGCGAACCACTTCTTCTACCTGCTGAGCGAGGGCAGCGGCACCAAGACCATCAACGGTGTCACCTACAACTCGTCCACCTCGGACGGGCTTCCGGTCACCGGCATCGGCCGGGACAAGGCGGAGAAGATCTGGTTCCGCGCGCTGACCACAAAGTTCACCTCGACCACCAACTACGCGTCGGCGCGCACCTACACGCTCGCGGCGACCGGTGAGCTGTACGGCACCACGAGCGCCGAGTACAAGGCCGTGCAGGACGCCTGGGCGGCCATCGCGGTCGGCGCCCGGTCCGACGGCGGCGGCGGGGGTGGCGGCGGCACCTCCTTCGAGAACGCGGCCGACGTATCGATTCCGGACAACGGTGCCGCGGTCACCTCGCCGGTCACCGTCTCGGGCCGGACCGGCAACGCGCCGTCCAACCTCTCGGTGGCGGTCGACATCGTCCACACCTACATCGGTGACCTCCAGGTGCAGTTGGTCGCCCCGGACGGGACGGCGTACACGCTGAAGGCGTACGGCACCGGCGGCAGCGCGGACAACATCAACACCACGTACACGGTGAACGCGTCCTCCGAAGTCGCCAACGGTGTATGGCAGTTGAGGGTCCAGGACAACGCGGCCCGGGACACCGGCTACATCAACAGCTGGAAGCTCACCTTCCCGTAGGCCCCACGGGCCCCCTGGGCCCCACGGGCTCCCACGACAGGGCGCCGCTCCGGTGGTTCGACTCCCCGGGGCGGCGTCCTCATTTTTGCCACCTCTATACGCGCCGCCGGTTGGCGCTTGACCGAGGTCAACTCCGTTTACATGGACGCAATGTTCACCCCAAGGACAGTTTTGAGCCAACATCACTTGGGGGTCATGACATGTACGCGCCGCAGTGCCACTCTTCCCTCACGCCGCATCAGCACAGCAACTCCACAACTCACTCCGACCGGTGACCCCAACCACCGGGCGGACTCCCCACCAAGGAGCATGCGTGACCCCCCTCTACGCGCGTCACAAGCGAACGACTCTGGCCATCGCGACCGCCGTCGCCGCCGGAGCCCTGCTCACCACCGGTCTGACCACCGGTTCCTCAGCCGCCGCCGAGACCACGGTGGACACCGGCAGATCCACCCTCGCCGCCGCCCCGCTGCAGCTGTCCTCGGCGGCCCGCACCTCGCTGATCCAGGAGCAGCAGGCCGACGCGGCCGGCACCGCCCAGGAGATAGGCCTCGGCGCCAAGGAGAAGCTGGTCGTCAGGGACGTCGTGAAGGACGTCGACGGCGCGGTGCACACCCGCTACGAGCGCACCTACGCGGGTCTGCCGATCCTCGGCGGTGACCTGGTCGTCCACCAGTCGCCCGCCGGGAAGACCGAGGGTGTGACCAAGGCGCTCAAGGGTTCCGTCAAGGTCGCGTCCCTGACGCCGAAGCTCGCCCCCGCCAAGGCGGAGAAGCAGGCCCTGACCGCCGCGCAGGCGGCCGGCTCCGAGAAGACGGCCGCCGACCAGGCCCCGCGCAAGGTGGTCTGGGCCGGCTCCGGCACCCCGGTCCTCGCCTACGAGACGGTCGTCGGCGGACTCCAGGACGACGGCACCCCCAACGAGCTGCACGTCATCACCGACGCGGCCACCGGCAAGAAGCTCTACGAGTACCAGGGCATCGAGACCGGCACCGGCAAGAGCCTGTACTCCGGCACCGTCACCCTCGGCACCACCAAGTCGGGCACGACGTACAACCTGACGGACGGCACCCGCGGCGGCCACAAGACGTACAACAAGTCGCACGGCACCAGCTCGTCGGCCGGGACCCTGTTCACCGACGCGGACGACACCTGGGGCACCGGCACCGCCTCCAGCTCGGCCACGGACCAGACCGCGGCCGTCGACGCCGCGTACGGTGCGCAGGAGACCTGGGACTTCTACAAGTCCACGTTCGGCCGCAGCGGCATCAAGAACAACGGCGTGGCCGCCTACTCCCGCGTCCACTACGGCAACGCGTACGTGAACGCGTTCTGGGACGACAGCTGCTTCTGCATGACGTACGGCGACGGCGAGGGCAACGTCAACCCGCTGACCTCGCTGGACGTGGCCGGCCACGAGATGAGCCACGGCGTCACCGCCAACACAGCGGGCCTCAACTACAGCGGTGAGTCCGGCGGTCTGAACGAGGCCACCTCGGACATCTTCGGCACCGGCGTGGAGTTCTACGCCAACAACTCCAACGACCCCGGTGACTACCTCATCGGCGAGGAGATCGACATCAACGGGGACGGCACCCCGCTGCGCTACATGGACAAGCCCAGCAAGGACGGCGGCTCGGCGGACAACTGGTCCTCCACCGTCGGCAACAAGGACGTCCACTACTCCTCGGGCGTCGCGAACCACTTCTTCTACCTGCTGTCCGAGGGCAGCGGCGCGAAGACCATCAACGGTGTCTCGTACAACTCGCCGACCTCCAACGGCTCCACGGTCACCGGCATCGGCCGCGCCAAGGCGCTGCAGATCTGGTACAAGGCGCTGACGACGTACTTCACGTCGACGACCAACTACAAGGCGGCCCGCACCGGCACCCTCTCGGCGGCCAGCGCGCTCTACGGCTCCACCAGCACCGAGTACAAGGCCGTCGCGGCGGCCTGGTCGGCGGTCAACGTCAGCTGACTGTCAGGTAGTTGACGGCACGGCGACAGAGCGGCATCCGGGGCGGGAACGTCCCGGGTGCCGCTTCCCACGTCGGGCGACACCCACACCACCCGTTCCCTGCCGTCGGGCGGGGTCAGTCGGGTCAGTTCGTCGAAGCGCGAGTCGAGGCCCGAGTTGAAGCGAGCCGACACCCGGAAGCCGCGCTTCCGGAGCGCCGCCCTACCCTTGTCCCCATGTTCACGTACGAGGATGTCGGCGCGACCCGCGAGAACGGCTTCTGCCCGCCCGGCTTCCACCCCCTGCACGTGCGCAGCCGCATCGGTGAGGGCAGGGAGGTCTTCCGCAGAGCCTCCGAGGCGGTCCTCACCTGGGAGATGCACCGCGCGCTGGGCGTGGGCGTCGACGTGAGCGCGGACCGTGCCGCTCCCGACGTCGACGTCACGGTCACCCTCGCCGGTGTGATCAAGGCGCCCTGCCGGGTGGTCTGGACGGTGGAGGAACCCCGCCGCGCCGGGTGGGCCTACGGCACCCTGACCGGTCACCCGGAGTGCGGCGAGGAGTCCTTCGTCGTGGATCGCACCGGCGACGGCACGGTCTGGCTGACCGTGTCCGCCTTCAGCCGCGGCGCCAAGTGGTACTCCCGGGCGGGCGGCCCGGCGACCCGCGGTCTGCAGCAGGCGTACGCACGCCGGTGCGGGGCCGTGCTGCGGAGGCTGTGCGAGGAGTCCGAGTAACCGCCGCGCCCGGCGACGCCGTCACCTCATCAGCACACCGGCCGCCTCCACCACCTCCTCCGACGGCACGGCCACCAGCCCCAACTCCGCGCCGGAGGCCAGCAGGGGGTGCGCGGGCAGGACGCGGACCGTGTAGCCGAAGGGTCCCGTGCGGTCCAGGGACAGCGGGCCCTCGTACAACCGGCGTCCCTCCGCGTCGGGGCCGCCCACCGACTTCAGCGGGAAAGCCTCGGCGTCGGTGATGCGGTCCTCCTCGTCCACCCGGCCGGAGACCGCCTGCACCTCGACGTCGTCGGGGCCGAGGTCGCCCAGCGCGACGCGCACCCGCAGCGCCAGCGTCGTACCGAGTTCCGCGGTGGCCGTCGCGGCGCTCGCCTCGACGTGGTCGACCCTGACCCCGTGCCAGGCCGCACGCACCCGGGACTTCCACCGGGCCAGTTCGCGCGCCACGTCGGGGGCCAGGGTGCGGTGGGCGTGCGCGGCCGGGGCGTAGAGCCGCTCGACGTACTCGCGGACCATGCGGCCGGCCAGCACCTTGGGGCCGAGCAGGGTGAAGGTCTGGCGGACCATCTCGATCCAGCGGTCGGGCAGGCCGCGCTGGCCGCGCTCGTAGAAGCGGGGGGTCACCCGCTGTTCCAGGAGGTCGTAGAGCGCGGCGGCCTCGATGTCGTCGCGCCGGTCGTCGGAGTCCAGTCCGTCGGCGGTGGGGATCGCCCAGCCGAAGTCGGGCTGGAACCACTCGTCCCACCAGCCGTCCAGGACGGACAGGTTGAGGCACCCGTTGAGCGCGGCCTTCATCCCGGACGTCCCGCACGCCTCCAGCGGCCTGAGCGGGTTGTTGAGCCAGATGTCACAGCCCGGGTAGAGCTTCTGCGCCATCGCCATGCCGTAGTCGGGGAGGAAGACGATCCGGTGGCGCACCCGCGGGTCGTCGGAGAACCGCACCAGTTCCTGCACCAGCCGTTTGCCCCCGTCGTCCGCGGGGTGCGCCTTCCCGGCGACGACGATCTGGATCGGCCGCTCGGGATGCAGAAGCAGGTCCGTCAGCCGGTCCCGGTCCCGCAGCATCAGCGTCAGCCGCTTGTACGACGGAACCCGCCGCGCGAACCCGATCGTCAGCACATCGGGGTCGAGCACCCCGTCGATCCAGCCCAACTCGGCCGTACCGGCGCCGCGTTGCCGCCACGAGGCACGCAGCCGGTCGCGCACCTCGGTCACCAGTTGCTCGCGCAGGTTCCGGCGTAGGTCCCAGATCTCCTGGTCGGGGATGTCCGTGACCACGTCCCAGCGGTCTGAGCCGCCGACGGTCAGGGCGTCCTCGGTGCGCTCGGCGCCGATCTGCCGGGCGCCGAGCCGGAGCACCTCAGGGGCGACCCAGGTCGGGGCGTGCACCCCGTTCGTCACGGAGGTGATCGGCACTTCCTCGGCGTCGAACCCCGGCCACAGGCCCGAGAACATCTCCCGGCTGACGTTGCCGTGCAACAGGGAGACCCCGTTGGCCCGCCCGGCCAGCCGGAGGCCCATCACGGCCATGTTGAAGACGTTCGGGTCACCGCCGGGGTAGGTCTCCCTGCCGAGGTGCAGCACCCGGGCGACGTCGATCCCCGGCAGTTCCGCGTCGGGCCCGAGGTGGCGGGCGAGCAGCTCCCGGTCGAAGCGGTCGATGCCGGCCGGGACGGGGGTGTGGGTGGTGAAGACGGTCCCGGCCCGGACCGTCTCAAGGCCGGAGTCGAAGTCCAGCCCTTGGTCGCAGAGTTCGGCGATCCGCTCCAGACCGAGGAAGCCCGCGTGGCCCTCGTTGGTGTGGAAGACCTCGGGTTCGGGGTGCCCGGTCAGCCGGCAGTACGTCCGCACCGCCCGCACACCCCCTATCCCGAGCAGCATCTCCTGGAGCAGCCGGTGCTCGCTGCCGCCGCCGTAGAGCCGGTCGGTCACCCCGCGCTCGCCGAGGTCGTTCTCCTCCACGTCGGAGTCGAGCAGCAGCAGCGGGACCCGGCCCACCTGGGCCAGCCAGACCCGGGCCCGCAGCCGCCTGCCGCCGGGCAGGGCCAGGGAGACGTCGGCCGGGGTGCCGTCGGCCTCCCGCAGCGGGGCGACGGGCAGCTCGTGGGGATCGAGCACCGGATAGTGCTCCTGCTGCCAGCCGTCCCGGGACAGGGTCTGCCGGAAGTACCCGTGCCGGTAGAGCAGCCCGACTCCGATCAGCGGGACGCCGAGGTCGCTGGCCGCCTTGAGATGGTCGCCGGCCAGGATGCCGAGTCCGCCGGAGTACTGGGGCAGGGCGGCGGTGATGCCGAACTCGGGCGAGAAGTAGGCGACGGCCTGCGGCAGGTCGGCCGGCTGCGTCTGGTACCAGCGGTCGCCGGTCACATAGTCGTGCAGGTCGTCCGCGGCGACGGTGAGCCGGCGCAGGAAGCGACGGTCCTCGGCGAGTTCGGCGAGCCGCCCGGGCCGCACACTGCCGAGCAGCCGCACCGGATCACCGCTGGACGCGGCCCACCGTTCCGGATCGACGGACTGGAACAGATCACGCGTCTCCGCGTGCCAGGACCAGCGCAGATTGCGCGCCAGGTCGCTCAGCGGCCGGAGGGGGTCGGGGAGAACGGGACGGACGGTGAATCGACGGATCGCCTTCACTTGCCACCTCTTCGCTGCGCTGGCGGAAAGCCGTGGTGTCGTGTCGTCCCGTACGACAGTACCCACGTTTGCGCGGGCCGCGCTGGACTGCCTCCCTCAATCCCCGATATCGGCCGGAACGGCCCATCCTCGATCACCGGCCGGGCCGATGGGTGAGCCCGCTATGGCTGGTTCCGCCCCCGTAGGCGTCCTTGTGGTGCTTCGCGCCGCACGAGAGGCTGCTTACGTGGCGTACCCGGCCCGCGACACCGCGCGACACGCTGCCGTACGCCGACTTCAGGAGGGGGTACACAGCCATGGCACGGGCGCGAACACGGCGTCTGCGCGTGGCGGGGGGTCTGATCGCGGCGGCCTGTGCCGCGGCGCTTTCGGCCGTCACCCTGCCCGCGTACGCCGCACCGCAGGGGCGGATACTCGGCGCCGGGGAGCCCGGCTCCGTCGGCGGAAGTTACCTGGTGACACTCAACGAGGGGACGAAGGCGCCCTCCGCGGCCGGAAAGGAGCTCGCCGAGAAGTACGGGGCGAGAATCAGCCACACCTACGCAACGGTGCTCAATGGCTACGCTGTGCGCGCGAACGAGAGACAGGCGAGGCTCCTCGCGGCGGACCCGCAGGTCGCCTCCGTCGTCCAGGACAGCCGGGTGAGCCTGGACCAGACGCAGAAGAACCCGCCCTCCTGGGGCCTGGACCGGATCGACCAGCCGTCACTGCCGCTGGACGGGACCTACACCTCGCCGGGCTCGGGGGGCGCCGGGGTGACCGTGTACGTGATCGACACCGGGATCCGGGTCGGGCACAAGGACTTCGGCGGGCGGGCGCGTCACGGCTGGGACTTCGTCGGCGGCGACCGGAACGCGGGCGACGGCAACGGACACGGCACCCATGTCGCCGGCATCGTGGCGGGCGCCGGGTACGGCGTGGCCAAGAAGGCCCAGGTGGTCTCCGTGCGCGTGCTCGACAACTCCGGCGCGGGCACCACCGCCCGGGTCATCGCCGGTATCGACTGGGTGACGAAACACGCCAGAAAACCGGCGGTCGCCAACCTCAGTCTCGGCGGTCACCGCAACGCCCAGCTGGACGCCGCCGTGCGCGACTCCATCCGGTCCGGCGTGACGTACACGGTCGCGGCGGGCAACGAGGGGCTGCCCGCCGCCCTGTACTCCCCCGCGGCTGTCAAGGAGGCGATCACGGTCGGCGCCAGTGATACTGGTGATAACAAACCGGGCTTTTCCAACTATGGTTCGGCCCTCGACCTGTTCGCCCCGGGTGTCTCGATCACCTCGGCGTCCTCGGCGAGCGACACCGGCCGGGCGACCTCCTCCGGTACGTCGATGGCGTCGCCGCACGCGGCGGGCGCGGCCGCGCTCTATCTCGCGGACCATCGCCGGGCCACTCCCGCCCAGGTCGGCAAGGCGCTGGTCGGTGCGGCCACATCCGGCAAGGTGTCCGGCCGGGGCCTGGGTTCACCGGACAAACTGCTGCGCGTGCCGCGCTGACCGGGGCCACCTGCGGCACCGGCCCCGTTCGGCCAGAACGGGGCCGGTTGTATGTGTGGACTTACGTGTGAGTAGTTAGCAACGTGCCGGATTGCCCACCCGAATAGGGTGGGAAGGCTCCACCGGTACACCCCGCAGGTACAGCACAGGCACCCCGGGGATGCCACGCAGGACCCACCTCCCCACAGCCATCCGCCCACCCACGTTGACGCGGACAGGAGCGGTCATGCCCGCCACGCACCACTCGTCAGCCCCCCCGACACCCAGCACCGGAACGCACCCGGTGCCCCCGGTCGACGGCCCGCCCGTCACGGAGCCACCCTCCGCGGGCGGCGGCACGGCCGTCGGGCGCATACCCGTCCTCGACGTCCGCCCGGTCGTCCAGCGCGGCCGCAGGCCCGCCAAGGCGGTCACCGGCGAGACGTTCGAGATCTCGGCCACCGTGTTCCGCGAGGGGCACGACGCGGTCGCCGCCAACGTCGTACTGAAGGACCCGCAAGGGCGCCCCGGTCCCTGGACGCCGATGCGGGAACTGGCACCGGGCACCGACCGCTGGGGCGCCACCGTCACCGCCGGCGAGCCCGGTCAGTGGTCGTACATGGTGGAGGCCTGGAGTGATCCCGTCACCACCTGGCGGCGCCACGCGCAGATCAAGGTCCCGGCGGGAATGGACGTCGAACTGGTCCTGGAGGAGGGCGCGCGGCTGTACGAGCGGGCGGCCGCCGGTGTCCCCAAGAAGGGCAAACGGCAGGTTCTGCGGGCCGCCGTCGACACCCTCAGGGACGAGAACCGGCCCGCCGCCGCCCGGTTGGCCGCGGCGTTGACGCCGGAGGTGGACGCGGTCCTGGCTCGGTTTCCGCTGCGGGAACTGGTCACCGCCTCGGAGACGCTGCCGCTGCTCGTCGAGCGGGAACGGGCCCTGTACGGCGCCTGGTACGAGTTCTTCCCCCGCTCCGAAGGCACCCCGGACACACCGCACGG
>NZ_JBEXRA010000026.1:0-125308 GCF_040612855.1 Streptomyces sp. NPDC006332 | reverse complement strand
GCCTCGTCCACCCCGCGCACACCACGATGGACTGCGCGCACTGCGATGCGAGAGCCAAGCACGCTTTGCCGCTGGGTGAGCGCACCTACACCTGCGACGCGTGCGGAACCGTGTCCCCGCGGGACAAGAACTCCGCACGCGTGATGCTCGTCCGGGCTGGTCTCAACCCGGCTGGTGCCGATGGCGGAAGACCTCCTGGAGCGCTGCTCCAGGAGGCGGCCTGAGCCAGGAATCCCCTCCCTTCAGGGAGGGGAGGATTCAAACCCGTACGTCCAACAATCCGGAGATACGATCCGGCGGCACCGGCCGTGAGTACAGCCACCCCTGGCCGGTGTCGCAGCCGATCCGCCGCAGCCGCGCGGCCTGCGCGGACGTCTCCACGCACTCCGCCGTGACGGTCAGCCCCAGCCGGTGGGCGAGCTGGATCATCGCCTCGACGACGACCTCGTCGGCCGGGTTCGGCGCCACGCCCTCCCCCTCGTACTGGAAGCCCCGTACGAACGAACCGTCCAGCTTCAGCACCGACACCGGCAGCCGGCTGAGGTACGCCAGGTTCGAGTAGCCGGTGCCGAAGTCGTCGATGGCGATGTGCACGCCCATGTCGCTGAGCGCCTGGAGCGCCTGGAGAGGCCGGCCCGCCGAGCCCATCACCGCCGATTCGGTGAGCTCCAGTTGGAGCAGGTGCGGAGCCAGCTCCGTCTCCGCGAGGATCTCGGCCACGTCCGCGACCAGGTCGGAGTCCCAGACCTGACGTACCGCCACGTTCACGCTCACGAAGACCGGCGGTTCGTCCGGATGGCTCAACTGCCACTGTCGCGCCTGACGGCAGGCCGTGGCCAGCACCCAGCGGCCGAGCTGCACGATCGAGCCGTCCTCCTCGGCCAGTCCGATGAACCGATTCGGCGTCAACATGCCGAACTGCGGGTGGCTCCAGCGCACCAGGGCCTCGACGCCCCGCAGCCGGCCGTCCTCCATCCCCACCAACGGCTGGTACTCCAGCACGAACTCGCCGCGTTCGATCGCCGGGCGCAGGGTGGAGGCGAGGGCCTGCCGGGTCATCCGATGCGCGTTGCGCTCCGGGTCGAAGAGGGTCCAGCGGGCCTTGCCGTCGGCCTTGGCCCAGTACAGCGTGGTGTCCGCGGCCTGCATGAGCCCAGTCGCGCTGGTGCCCGCCGCCTGTCGTTCCACCACGCCGATCGAGGCCGACACCGACAGTCGCTGCCCGGCGATGTCGAAGGGCGCCTGGACCGCGTTCAGTACCGCCTCGGCGAGATCGGCGAGCTGTTCGGTGCCGGTGGAGTCCTCGACCAGGAGCGCGAACTCGTCGCCGCCGAGCCGGGCCACCAGGGGCGCGCTGACCCGTCCGACGCCGGCCTCCTCGGCGCACCGGGTGAGCCGGCCGGCGACGGCGGCCAGCAACCGGTCGCCGACCCGATGGCCCAGGGTGTCGTTGACGGCCTTGAAGCCGTCGAGGTCCAGGTAGCACAGGCCGACCCGGCCGGTGCCGGCCAGCTCGTACGCCTCCGCCTCCAGCGCGGCGGTCAGCCGTTCGAAGAACAGGGTGCGGTTGGGCAGCCGAGTCACCGGGTCGTGCATCTGCAAGTGCCTCAGGCGTGCCTGGAGTTCCCGGCGGGCGGTGATGTCGGTGACGGACAGCAGGACCGCGCCGGGTCCCTCTCCCGACAGGGGCGCGACCGTGACCTGGGCCCACAGGGACCGGCCGTCGGGTTGCTTGAGCCGACGGGAGCAGCGCAGCCTGGCCTGCCGGCCGCGCAGGACCTCCTGGTAGGCGTGCCAGGCGCGCGCGTCGGAGGCCAGGTCCACCAGGTCGGCGGCGATCCGTCCGGTCAGCGCGTCGGGTGGGCTGCCGAGCAGTTCGCCCAGCGTGGCGTTGGCGCTCACGACCAGGCCTTCGCGGTCCACGACGGCCATCGCGACCGGAGCGGCCGTGAATACCGAGCGGTAGCTCTGGGGCTCGGCACTGGCAGCCGTACGGGCATCACTCTCTGTGACGGCTGACCGGTCGAGGTCTGCCGCGGGCGTCGGCCCTTCGGACGTTCCGCTCACCGCTCGCTCCCGCAGTGCACTCGATCGCTGTCCGGCAGGAAAGTGTGCCGATCATAGAGGCTGCCCCATGACCCTTCCAGCCGCTGACCAGTGTCCCGGAACAACCTGCCCTTCTGACAGATCGTTTCTGCTCGGACTGTGGACATGTTCTTCAGGCGCCTGACCAGTTGTGACGTTCCGTGAGCGGTTCGAGGGTGTGGCATCTGACGGTCCTTCGGACATCTCACCCGTCTGGTGCAGATAAACAGGGCTTCAGAGGACAAAAGCACACAATATGGACGCGGTGTCCTGTGAACCGCTTCCGGAGGTCCCTGTGCCGCGTCCGTTTCCGCGCCCCCGACTGCGCAGTACCGCGGCCGTGTTCACCACCCTTTCGGCCCTTGCGGCGACCTCCCTCGTGACCGGCCCGTCGGTCGCCGAGCCGTTCCCGGCGGCGCCCTGCGCCCTGCAGCGCACCGAGGCCCATCACTCGGAGGGCGTGGGCACCTGGAACTCCGCGTATCCGCGTCCGACCCGCGAGCTGGACGCGGTGATGGTCTTCCTGTCCTTCCCGGACTCGGCACCGCTGACCACCCCGGACCAGCTGGCCGCCGACCATTTCCCGGCCACCAGCCGTTTCTTCCAGCGCGCCTCCTACGGCCGGTTCACCCTGCGCCCGCACCCGCTGCGGCACTGGATCCGGATGCCCCGGTCGTCGACGTCGTACGTCATGCGGCGTGACTGGAGCGCCCCGCACCGGGCCGCCTACCTGCGCGACGCGCTCGCCGCGGCCGACGCGCGGGTCGACTTCTCGCGCTACGACGTCGTGTACTTCGTCGCTGATCCGGACGCGCCCGGCGTGGACTCGGACGCGACGAAGGTGGTGAACATGGACACCCCGCTGCGCGCCGACGGGACGGACATCCGGCGGGTCGTGACGGTGTTCGAGCAGCACCCGCCGGACCGGCTGGTTCTCGCCCATGAGACCGGGCACGTCTTCGACCTGCCGGACCTGTACCACCGGCCGACGGACGGCAAGGGCGACTGGGACACGTTCGTCGGCGACTGGGATCTGATGGGCAGCCAGTTCGGGCTGGCGCCGGATCTGTTCGGCTGGCACAAGTGGAAGCTGGGCTGGCTGGAGTCCAGGCAGGTGACGTGCGTACAGCGGAGCGGCCCGACGTGGCTGACCTTGGAGCCGCTCGGCGCGGGCCCGGGGGCGCCGGCCGTGGGCGCCGCCGGGGCCCCCGCCTTCGGGCTGGGCAGCGGGACCAAGCTCGCGGTCGTCCGTACCGGAGTCGACAGCGCGCTCGCCTTCGAGGTGCGCGGGCCGGTGGGCAACGACACGACGGCCTGCCGTCCGGGCGTCCTCGTCTACCGGGTGAGCGGCACGGCGGAGTCCGGCCGTGGGCCGGTCGAGGTGATCGACGCCCATCCGCGCACCGACGCCTGCTGGGAGACCTCCGTCTACCCACCCCTCGCGGACGCCCCGGTCGCCCTCGGCGAGAGCTTCAGAGTCCCCGGCGAGAACATCCGCGTGGAGGCGGAGGGCCGCACGGCCTCGGGAGCGTGGACGGTGAAGATCACGGTCGGCTGACCACCCGCCCACACGGCTCGCTCGACCTGCGGTCACCTACCCCGCGCGCTCGTCCGGCGGTCACATGCCGCGCTCGACCTGCGGCCCGCATGGCTCGCCCGACCTGAGGTCACATCGCCGCTCGGTCCGCAGTCACGCGGCTCGCCCGACCTGCGGTCACATGCCCGCTCGACCTGCGGCCCGCATGGCCTGCTCGACCTGCGGTCACATCGCCGCTCGACCTGGGGTCGCATCGCCGCTCGGTCCGGGGCACATGGCCTGGCTCGTCCGGCGGTCACATGTCGCGTCGACCTGGGACATATCGCCACTCGGTCCGCGCTCACATGCCTCGCTCGTCCAGCGATCACATGCCCGCTCGGCCTGCGGCGACGTGCCCCGCTCGACCTGCGGTCACATACCCCGCTCGACCTGGGATCACGTGGCCCCTCGACCTGCAGTCACATGCTCCACTCGGTCCGCGCTCACATGCCTCGCTCGTCCAGCGATCACATACCCGCTCGGCCTGCGGCGACGTCCCCCGCTCGACCTGCGGTCACATACCCCGCTCGGCCTGCGGTCACATACCCCGCTCGACCTGGGATCACGTGGCCCCTCGACTTGCGGTCACATGCCCCACTCGGCCCGCGCCCACGTGCCCTCTCGACCAACGGCACCATGACCCCGGCCATGGGGGTGTGGGTGGCGAAGCCCCCACCACGCGCGGCGAAGCCGCGCAAAAACAACGATGGCGAGACCGGTTCGCGCTTTCCGCGAACATGCCTCGCCATCGCCAACGTGCGCCGCCAGGGACTCGAACCCCGGACCCGCTGATTAAGAGTCAGCTGCTCTAACCAACTGAGCTAGCGGCGCCTGCTGACGTCGTAGACCTTAGCACCCTGATCGGCGGGAGGAAAAATCGATATCCGTACGGCCGCACGGGCCGCCCGGACGGCTGCCCAGAGCAGGATTTCCGGGCCCGGCAGCCAGGGGCGACGGGTGTCCGGGGCGACCAGCCAGCGCGACTCGGGGCGGCCCGGGGAGCCGTCGGAGGCCATGGGTGCGGGGACGGTCACCGCGTCGCCGTTGCCGTGGCACAGCAGTGGTGGGATGGCTCCGGTGCGGCCGGACTCCTCCCAGTGCAGCAGTGAGGGCAGTCGCTGGGCCGTGCCGGGCGCGGCGAACAGCAGCATGCGGCCCCGGAACGCCGCGACCGGCCCCGACCCCGGGCCTTCCGCCCACAGGCGGTCGACCATGCGGCGCCCGAAGACGGCGGGCGCGCCGACCACGTCGAAGGTGGAGCCGCAGGGCAGGACGACCGGCGCGTCGGGTCGCTCCTCCCAGAGCGCCAGGGTGCTGCGCGGGTACGTTCCGGCGGAGGCGAGCCAGGCGGCGCCCTCCGGGGTCGCACCCGAGACGTCGGAGCGGGCGGAGTGGGGCTGCTCGCGTGTGCTGCTCATGACCCATAGATCTACAGGGCGTGAGTGTGCCGTTCCTGAGGGTTGCCGGAAATCGGGACGGGGAGGGCGGTGAGGGGGTATCTTGCCCGCAACTTGCCCGCCTGGCATATGCCCACCCGTATCTCGGTGAGGTGCCTCACACGGGGTCGGCGGACCCCCGGCCCTCGATGCCGCCGCGCATCAGGTCGCGTCCGAACTCGACCATCTTCTTCGCGTAGTCCTCGGTCCACTCGGCCCGCGCGGCGATGTCCGCCGGGGTCAGCCGGTCGAAGCGGCGGGGGTCCGCCAGCTGGGCCGCGGCGATCGCCTGGAACTCCATGGCACGGTCGGTCGCCGCCCGGAACGCGTGCGTCAGCTCGGTCGCACGGGCCAGGAGTGCGCGGGGGTCGTCGATGGACTCCAGGTCGAAGAAGTGCTCCGGATCGGCGGCCGCCTGCGCGGGCTCGAAGAGCAGGGGCGCGGGGCGTAGCCGCGGTTCGTTCCGACGCGGCGTGGGCTCCGCCATGTCTTCTCCTCCTCGTACGTCACGGATGACCCGTCTCGGCTCGGGCCACCGTCCATTCTCCCGCGCCCACGCAAGTGGGCCGGGCGTCTTGGGTCATGCCCTCGCACGCCCCGCTGATATCAAGGGCCCCACGACGCACGATGTTCCCGCGGACGGGCACACCCCACCGGTCACGGCCTCCAGGTCACCCGGTGTTCCGTCAGGTGTGCGAGTACCGCGTGGTTCGCTTCCCACCCGTCCGGGAACTTCACCACCGTTCCCAGCTGGACCGGTTCCGTCGACGGGTAGTCGTCCAGGAGGTCGGTGACGCCTGCTCGGCAGACGACGATGCAGGCGTGCCGGTGGCGGGAGGCCAGCACGCACAGGCGGCCGGTTTCCAGGTGGAACGCGGTCGCGTCGGGGCGGCCGGAGAGCGGGTGGAGGACGACGGTGACGTCGAACTCGCGGCCCTGGAGGCGGTTCGCCGTGTCGACGGTGACGTCCGTGACGCCGAGTTCGGTGAGCGCCGCGCGGGCCGCCGCCGCCTGGTCGCGGTGGGCCGTGCCGACGGCGACCCGGTCGGCGGTCAGCGGGGCCGGGTCGGGTCCGCGTTCCGACGTGGCCGCGCCGCCCCGGTCCAGCAGCCGGCGTACGACCGTGGCCACGGCCCGGACCGCTTCGGGGTCCGTCCGCGGGGTGTGCCGCGCGGGCAGCTCCAGCAGGCCCCAGCCCGACCGGGCGGCCTCGTCGATCACCTTGTCGGGGCCCGATCCGTCGGAGGGGACCGCGAAGGCGAGGCGGCGGTCGTCGTGGTCCGTGCCGCTGCGGAAGGGGGTGTAGGGATAGAACGCGTCGGAGACCAGTGGCGCGGCCGACGCCGGGAGCCGCCAGGACACCGGCAGGCGATGCTGCGGCAGCTCGGGGTTGTGCGCGAGCAGGGTCGTCACGGCGGAGGCGGAGGGGTCGTACGACAGGCCCGCCCACTGCTCGCTGCCGACGATCGCGAACGGGTCCAGCTGGCCCGGGTCGCCCACGAACAGCGCCCGCTCGAAGAGACCCGCCACGGCGAGCAGCGCGTCCGAACGCATCTGGTAGGCCTCGTCGACGATCGCATGCCGCCATGGCTCGTCGACCTTCACGTGCCCCCACTTGGCGGCCGTCGAGATCACCACCGCCAGCCCGACGAGATCGCCCGCCTTCGACGACTTGCGTACGCCCGGCAGGTCGTCCAGCGCCTTGTCGTACGGGTCGCTGTCGCTGCTGTGCAGCCGTCCCACCGGAAGGTCGGGGTTCTTCTCGGCGAGCCGCAGCACCAGGTCGTCGACCTGGGCGTTGGTCTGCGCGACCACCATCAACGGCCGACCGGCGTCGGCGAGTTCGAGCGCGGCACGGACGACGAGGGTGGACTTCCCGGCGCCCGGCGGTGAGTCGACGACGACACCGCGGTGGGTGCCGTGCAGGGTGTCGTGGAGGATCGCACCGGTGGCGCGGGCCGCGAGGGCTCCGGGGTCGAAGTCCCGGGTGGTCACAGGACGTCCTCCTGGGTCATCGGGTCGGGATCGGGCACCGTCGCCTCGCCCGGCGGTCCGCCGTGTGTCCACGGGGTGTCCTCCGGGTCGGGCAGCTTCGCCCCGCCGCGCTGCTCGTGTTCGAAGAGGGTGAAGCAGAGCCGGTCGCCCTTCTCCGGCACGGAACCGGGCTCGGGCTCCTTGCCGCGGCCCATCTTGTCGACGATCCGCAGGACCAGAACTCCCTCGTCCTCCTGCCCGACGAACTCCGCCGCCTGCGGCTTGCCGCCCAGCGCGCGGTACACCCTGGCCCGCTCGCCCAGGTGCGGCCGGTCGTCGGTGCGGATGGTGACCAGCGGGCGGGGGCTGGGCCGCTTTCCCTCGCTGTACGCCATGACGACGTCCGTGACCTCGCCCGCGAACGCCTCCCCGGCCAGCCGTCGTCCGGCCATCACCAGCGGGTCGTCCAGGGCCTCCTGGGCGTCCAGCCGGGCCTGCTCACGCTCCCGGGCGGCCAGTTTGTTCGCGGCGGTGACCGCGTCGTCGCGGCGCGGCTGCGGGGGCTCGCCGGCCAGTACGCGGTCGCGGTGGGCGGTGAACGACCAGCGGTCGCGGGTCCACCGCTCCTCGACGTGCGCGCCCTCCGGCAGCGCCCGCAGCAGGTCCAGGCCCCGCCACACCGCGTCCCAGGTGGGGCGCGTCCGGCTCTCGACGAGAGCGCGCAACTCGCGCTCGGCGGTGGTGAGGATGCCGAGCCGGTCGTCGGCCTGCGGGCCGTCCTCGGCGGCGGCGAGGGCGGTGCGGGCACGGTCGTAGCGCTCGATGGCGGGGGCCAGCAGCTTGTTGTCGAACGCCGGGTCGGTGGCCGGGCCGGCGGGCGGGCACACCAGCTGCCCCTGCTCGTCCCGGTGGAGTTCGGCCCTGAGGGCGGCGTCGGCGCCCAGGACGCCCTCGGGCGGGGCGATCCAGGAGAGCAACGCGCCCAGGTGCTGGTCCTCCAGGGTGGACTGGCCCGTCGACCAGTGCCGGGCGAGTACGTCCGTCATGGCGAGCAGCAGCGAGGAGCCGGGCACCCGGGCACGCTCCCCGAAGTGGGTCAGCCACCGGCCGAGCAGGGGCAGCCGGGGCGGAGCGGGGTAGGGCGTCTCGGGGTCCTGTTCCGCCGTACGCCGAAAGCGCATGGAGCGCCCCAGCAGCCGGACGAAGTCGACTCCCGCGCGGCTGGGCACGATCAGCTGCGGGGCGTCGGTGCACAGGTCCACCTCGACCTTGACGCGCTTGCCGGTCTCCGGGTCCGTCTCGGTGCGTTCGGCGGCCTCCACGGAATCGGCGTGGGCGTCGACGTACGGCAGGACGACGTCGGCCAGTTCGGCGAGGAACGCGAACCGGAGGTCGCGGTCGCGGGGCTGCGGTACGACCAGCAGTCGGGGGGCGTCCCGGTCGGTGCCCACCAGGGCGCCGAGCGGGGCACCGGCCTCACCGGCGGTGGTGAGCGGCACGAAGACGAGCGGCCGCTCGGACAGCCTTCGGTGCCGGACGGTCGCGGCGGGCTGGGCGCGGCCGGTGCTGACGGCTTCGAGGCGGGCCAGGGTGGCGATCAGTGACATGCGGCCCCCTGACGGCTGCCCAGTGCTTCCGCCCTCAGCTCGGCGGCTCTCCGGAGCGCGGCCACCGCCGGGTCGTCCGGGTCCCCGGCCTCCCCGCGGGCCGCCGCCAGGACGTCCTCGACGGTGCTGAGGCCGCCCAGTTCGGCGCGGACCGAGCGGCCCAGGGAGGTCACGGCGCCCGCGGTGCGGGACCGCTCGCGGCAGTGGAAGGCCAGCTCGCAGGCCGACAGGCACTCCGGCGCGTACGTCGCCGGGACCGCCTCGACGGCGGCCGTCAGTTCCTCGGCCGGCAGTTCGGGGGCGAAGCAGACGCCCTCGGGGAGGGCGTCTGCGATGTCCTGGAGACGGGTCAGCCGGGCCAGCTGGCGGGCGGTCACCGCGCGCTGCTTGCGGATGTCGACGGCGGACGCGGTGGCCAGGTTGGAGAAGTCCTTCGGGCAGACCAGCAGCACATGGTGACGCACCCGCGGCACCGGATCCATGCGGGCGGCGAGCTCCTCCAACGCCAGGACGTACACCGCGGACTGCCGGGCCGCGGCGCCGACCTTCGCCGGGTCCGCGGAGCCGTCCAGCATCGGGAAGGACTTGATCTCCACGACCGTCCAGCTGCCGTCCGGGTGCACGACCACCGCGTCCGGCTCCAGGAAGGCGGGCGAACCGGCGACGTCGAGCGCCAGCATGGGGTGGTCGAGCAGCGTCCAGCCCCCGGCCTCGGTCGCCTCGCGCAGGGCGAGGGCGGTGCGCGCGGTGCGCCCTTCGGGGCCGATCGCGGTGAGTTCGGGCATCTGGGCGTGCGAAGGCGGTTCGGCCGCCCGGTCCAGCTTCTCGTGCACCAGCCGCAGCAGCTCCGCGCCGCCGTCCGACTTGACCCGGGCCTCGAAGGCGTTGCCCCGGGTCAGGGCGAACTGTGACTGCCCGAAGGCCGACGGGGCGCCCAACGCGCTCGCCAGCACCGTCTTGTTCACCCCCGCGCCGTCGAGGATCGCGCGCCGCTCGCACCCGGGGTTGGCGGCGAGCGCCGCCAGGGCGCGCGCGTCCAGGGCCTTCGCCGGGACGTCGGGACCGCGCAGCTCAGCGAGCCGGTGCCGGAGCGCCGTCTCCCGCGTCCGTGGGGGAGGCACTTGGCTCGGCTCCGCCTGCGAACCGGGAATCGCGCTGCCGTGGAATGTGCTCACCCGCGGAAGTCTGGCATCCGGCACTGACAATTGAGGCATGTGCGCTGGGAGCGCCCCCGGAGACGACCGTGAAACGGGCCCGCAGTCGCGTCCCCGCACGCTCCGCGACCCGCGTGACATGGGGCGCGAGAAGCAGCCCGGCGCCCATCACCACCGCGCCCGCGACCGCGTCCAGGAAGTAGTGGTTCGCGGTGCCCATCACCACGATCGTCGTCACCAGCGGATAGACGACACCGGCGGTCTTCGCGGCCCGCGTCCTGCCGTGGCGCCACAGCATCACTCCGCACCACAGCGCCCAGCCCACGTGCAGACTCGGCATGGCCGCGTACTGGTTGGTCATACCGCCGAGGCCGCGCGGGGCGCTCGCCTCGCCGCCCCACCAGCCGTACGAGCTGTACTGGGCCATGGTGTCCACGAACCCGTGGCTCTCGGAGAGCAGTCGGGGCGGGCAGGTCGGCAGCAGGGTGAAGCCGATCAGGCCGATGAAGGTGGACGTCATCAGCCAGGTGCGGGCCGCGCGGTAGCGCACGGCGTGCGACCTGAACAGCCAGACCAGGACGGCGGGCGTGACCACGTAGTGCAGTGAGGCGTACCAGAAGTCGGCCGGTACGCCCAGCCAGGCCTCGTTGGTGAACAGCCGGTTGAGGGGGTGTTCGGCGTTGATGCGCAGGACCTTCTCGACCCGCAGGATCGTCAGACCATGGTCGACGGCACCGCTGACGTCGCCGCGCGCCAGCAGCCGCCCCGCCGTGTAGCAGGCGTACACCAGGAGGATCAACGGCAGCTCGGTCCACCAGCGCAACCGGGTGTCCGGGGCCGCCTCGATGCCTGGTGTCACGGTCTGCGGCATCCGATCGCCCTCCCCCTTCGTCTCGCCCGCCCGGTCGTGTCGTTCCGGTCGTGTCACTTTACGGCGTATGCCCGCGCCCGTGTGGAGCGGCCCCGGCCCTGAAAGACGCAGAGATCGCCCGCCGGGTTGCCACCGCGGGGGGTGCGCGATGATGGGGGGACTCCACTGCCAGTTCCCCCGGAAAGGTCCCCCCATGGCACCGCGCATCCTGCTGGCCCGGCACGGACAGACGCAGTGGTCGCTGTCCGGCAAGCACACCGGCAGGACCGATGTGCCGCTCCTGGAGGAGGGCCGGCGCGGCGCCAAGCTGCTCGGGGAGCGCCTGCGCCGGGCACCGTTCGACGGGCTCGACGGGGTCGAGGTGCGCACCAGCCCGCTGGCACGCGCGCGGGAGACCTGCGAACTCGCCGGCTTCGGTGACCGGGCGAGCGGCTGGGACACGCTCATGGAGTGGGACTACGGCGCCTACGAGGGCCTGACCCCGCAGGAGATCCAGGCCCTGCGGCCCGGCTGGCTCATCTGGCGCGACGGCGTACCGGACGGCGAGCCGCTCGCCGAGGTGACGGCCCGGGCGGACGAGGTGGTCGCGTGGGCGCGCCAGACGGACCGGGACGTGCTGGTGTTCGCGCACGGGCACATCCTGCGGTCCATCGGCGCGCGCTGGCTCGGTCTGCCGCTGGACTTCGCGGCGCGGCTCCGGCTGAACCCGACGTCGCTGTCGGTACTGGGCTGGGCGTACGGCGAACCGGCGATCGAGAGCTGGAACGACCTGGGGCACCTTTTCTGACGCCGGTCGCCCGCTCATGCGGTACGCGGCAACGAGCCGTGCCGCTCCAGGAACGTCGACACTCCCGACGCCCGTCGGTGCGGCCGCAGCACCCTCGCGGTGCCCGCCAGCATCGTCTGGATGCGTGACGACTGCACCTCCTGCAGCAGGTCCAGCACCTTCATGCCGGCCGCCGCGGCCTCGTCGGGGCTGCCTCCGCGCGCGAGGTCGTCCGCCAGTTCCGCCGTGTACAGGGCGATGTTCCTGGTGAAGTGCGGGTCCTGGAGCTGTGCCGCCCGACGCGCGTGCCGGGCCGCGCGGCGCCAGTCGCCCAGGGTCGACCAGCACTGGGCCTCCAGGCCCTCCAGTTCGGCCTCGCCGTAGAAGCTCATCCACTCGGGGTCGGCGTCCGAGGGGCCTCGCTCGTAGAGGGCCTGGGCCCGGGCCAGGGCCTGTTCGCAGCCGGTGCGGTCGGCGAGTCCGGCCCAGCCGCCCGCCTCGCGCAGCGCGAGCAGCGACATCAGCCGGGCGGAACCCAGGGGGCGCCCGACGCGTTGCGCGGCCTGGGCTGCGCGCACCGCCTCGCGTGGCCGGCCGGCGTCTCTGGCGAGGAACGCGGTGTTGCAGAAGGCGTGCGCCTCCAGGGCGTCGTCGCCGCTCACCCGGGCGGTCGCCAGGGCCTCCGCGTAGTGCGAGCGCGCGTCGTCGAAGCGTCCCGAGTCGTGGGCCAGCCAGCCCACCGAGATGGCCAGTTCACCGGCGCCCGAGTGGAGCCGTTCGGCGGTCCGCTGCCGGGTCACTCCGGCGTCCAGCAGCGCGTACGCGGCGCGCAGTGGGGCGGCCGCGCGCCGGTAGAGGCCGTCCGCGCCGTGCCGGTCGTCCAGCAGCCGGATTCTGCGGACCGCCTCCTCGAGCGCGTTCGCGTGGCTCCCGCCGACCCTGCGGACCGGACGGCCCGCGGCCGCGGCGTCGAAGGCGAGCCCCAGGGGGCTCAGCGAGGCGGCGGCCACCGTGGCGCCTGAGCTGGTCATGAATGCGCGACGCAGCACGTCGCTCTCCTCGTTGTCGTGCGTCTCGTACGGGCTGTGTGCGCCGTACGGGTCCGGTGTGTCCTGCGTGTCATACGGCTCATCCGCCCCTCGCGTCTCACCTGTGGCATATGCCGTATTCGTGGGGCCCGAAGGGGTCGCGTCCTCGGACGTGCGTGGCCGGCGTCCGCGTACGGACGAGCGGGTCGCGAACCCGAGGTCGGTGAGCGTGCGGCCCGGGAACATGTGCAGGAACACCCGTTCGTACGCGTAGTTGGGGCAGCGGATCTCGCCCGCCTCGACCCGGCCGACATAGCGCGCGTCGCAGCTCACCTGCTCGCCGATCTCACGGGCTGCCCGCCGTACCGCCGCGGCGAACTCGGCCGGCGAGCGCTGGCCGCGCAACCGCCGGAACGCGAGGTTCGGCCGTGGCGGGCCGGGGGGCTGGGACGAGGTCACCGTTGACGACGTCATGGCCGGGTCCTCTCGTGCGAACCGTCGAACCATGCCGGAAGCGAGGTGGGCCGGGGTGAGTTGTCCGCGTGACACCCTGTTTCCAGCGGGCAAGAACGTACCTGCTGTGTGCGTCCCGCCACGCAGAGTTTGGTTGCAAACCGGATATCTCCTACTTGATCTGCCATGAACTGCCATCCTTTGCGGCGGACTTCGGCCGTAGCCGTTGACGTCTCGCCGCGTTGAACCCCGTGGACCGGGAGCCGCCCGACTCCCGACCCGTTCGTTGGAGGAGGGTTTCGTGGTGGAGGCCGGCATGGAGATCAGTCAGAGCGTCGATCCGCGTACGTCGACCGTGGCCGGTGAGCCCCCTTCCTGCCCGGACAGCGCGTGCGATCTCGTCACGGTGCCGGCGCGGCAGGGGCTGGAGGCGGTCGACATCCTGCGCCGGGGGGTGGGCGACGCGGTGGGGCCGGTACTGCACGACGACGGCTGCGACACGCTGGGATTCCTGGTGCCGTCGGGGACCGCCGAGGCCTGGGACGTGCCGGGCAGCACCTGTACGCAGACGGACGGGGGGCTGCGACTGAGACCGTTGCTGCCCTCCGGAGAGGCCGACCTTGCGACGGACCCGGCGGTGCTGCGGGCGGCGCTGGGGGAGGCCGCGCGGTTGATCGAAGCGGTGGACAACTGCAGCTGACCTCGAGGCGAGCTGGTTATCCGACGAGCCGTCGCCACGAGTCGCACCCGGTGTTGTCATGAGCTCGTTGAGCCGCCCCGTCGATCGGGCCCTGATAATGGCGCAATGGGAAAGTCCAGGAAGCCCAGGCGCACCGGCGCCGCCGACGAGGCGCTCGTCGAGGCCGTCGACGGTGGGCTCGCCGAACTGATCCCCGACCGGGATCGGGCGCGGGCCTGGACCCTGCTCATCGACGGCGCCCCGCAGTCGCACGTCGACCTGGACGATCCGGCGTATCTGTCCTTCGAGTACCAGCGACGGCTCGGACATGTGATCGACCTGGTCGCCCCGCCCGGCCGCCCCGTGCACGCCGTGCACCTCGGCGGCGGCGCGCTGACCCTGGCCCGGTATGTCGCCGCCACCCGCCCCCGCTCCACCCAGCAGGTCGTCGAGCGCGACGCGGCCCTGGTCCAACTGGTCCGCCGCCGGTTGCCGGTGGCCCCCGCCGCGCGCATCCGGGTCAGGTCGACGGACGCCCGCGAAGGCCTCGCCAAGGTGCCCGACGGCTGGGCCGACCTGGTCATCGCCGATGTGTTCAGCGGCGCCCGTACCCCGGCCCACCTCACCTCGACCGAGTTCCTCGGTGAGGTCCGCCGGGCGCTGAAGCCGGACGGTCTTTACGCCGCGAATCTCGCCGACGGGCCGCCGCTGGCCCACCTGCGCGGGCAGATCGCCACCGCGGCGGCCTGTTTCCCGGAACTCGCGCTGGTCGCCGACCCGACGGTGCTGCGCGGCAAGCGCTTCGGCAACGCGGTCCTGGTCGCCTGCGACCGGCCGCTCCCGCTCGCCGAACTCACCCGTCGCGCCGCCTCCGACCCGCACCCCGGTCGGGTCGAACACGGCAGGTCGCTCACCGACTTCACGGGCGGAGCGCTACCGGTGACGGACGCGGTCGCGGTGGCGTCGCCCGCGCCACCGCCGTCCGCCTTCCGGTGACTCGTCAACTCTCGTCTGTGCCGACCAACGCAGTACAGCCGTCGGCCGCACACCGTTGATCGGCGTCGCCGCCGACCGGTCGCCTTCGCCCAGGTCAAGGGCCCGGCCGGGTCGTCGATCCACGGTCACGAAGGCGTTCGCCACCCGCAGATGATCACTGTCCACCTAAAGGTGGGCAATCATGTCGATTACGTTTCGACAAATGAACGCAGCGGCTCTTGACGCCTGAGTGAACAGGGGCTGTTATGGCGCCATCGTGTTCGGTCAAGTTGATTTCTGGTCGATTGAGATCAGCTTTCAGCCAGTCTCACCCCGTGGCCGAACCCTGCCCTCAGGAGCCGTTCATGCACGACCTCTCTCCCTCCGGACTCTCATCCTCCGCCCCGAGCCGTCGCGCCCTGCTGCGCGGCATCGGCGGTGCCGCCGTCCTCGGCGCCGGGATACCCCTGCTGAGCGCGTGCGGCGGCAGCAGCACGGCTTCCGACTCGAAGACGGTCACCGTCGGCTCCAACGCGTCCGACGCGGTGCCGAAGAAGGCCTTCGCCGACATCTACGCCGCCTTCAAGAAGCAGTCCGGGATCACGGTCGACGTGAACACCAAGGACCACAACACCTTCCAGGAGCAGATCAACTCGTACCTCCAGGGCACCCCGGACGACGTCTTCAACTGGTTCGCCGGCTACCGCATGCAGTTCTTCGCGGCCAAGAAGCTCGCCACCCCGATCGACGACGTGTGGGCGAAGATCGGGGACAACTTCCCCGACGCGATGAAGAAGCTCAGCAAGGGCGAGGACGGCAAGTACTACTTCGTGCCGCTGACCACGTACCCGTGGGCGATCTTCTACCGCAAGAGCGTCTTCCAGCAGCACGGCTACACCGTCCCCACCACCTGGGACCAGCTGGTCGCCCTGTGCAAGCAGATGAAGAAGGACGGCCTGGTCCCGATCGCCTTCGGCGACAAGGACGCCTGGCCGGCGATGGGCACCTTCGACCAGATCAACTTCCGCACCAACGGCTACGACTTCCACGTCGACCTGATGGCCGGCAAGGCCGCCTGGACGGACCCCAAGGTCAAGGCCGTCTTCGACCACTGGGCCGAGCTGCTGCCCTACCACCAGGACGGCTTCATGGGCCGCACCTGGCAGGACGCCGCGCAGACCCTGGTGTCGAAGAAGGCCGGCATGTACCTGCTGGGCTCCTTCGTGGCGCAGCAGTTCACCGTCAAGGCCGACCTGGACGACCTCGACTTCTTCGCCTTCCCGGAGATCAACCCGGCGTACGGCCAGGACACCGTCGAGGCGCCCACCGACGGCTTCATGGTCAGCAAGGCCCCGAAGAACCACGACGGTGTCGTGAAGCTGATGGAGTACCTGGGCAGCCCCGCGGCCGAGCAGACCTACCTCAAGGCCGACCCGAGCGTGGTCGCCGCCTCCAACAAGGCCGACACCTCCGCGTACTCGCCGCTGCAGAAGAAGGCGTTCGAGATGATCGGCGGCGCCAAGAGCCTCACCCAGTTCATGGACCGTGACTCCCGGCCGGACTTCACCTCCACCGTGATGCAGCCCGGTCTGCAGAAGTTCCTCCAGAACCCCAAGGGCGTCGACGGCCTGTTGGCGTCGATCGAGCGCCAGAAGAAGACGATCTTCGCCTCCGCATGACCATCGACACCTCCCCGAGGAACCCGGAGGCGGCCGCCGTGCCGCCTCCGGGTCCCGCGCTTGCCAAGAAGCGGGTCCCGCAGGGACACAAGCGTCTGCTGACCCGCCGTGACCGCGTCACCCTCGCCGTCATGGCGGGCGTGCCGACGGTCCTGCACGTGGCCCTGGTCTGGGTCACCGCCCTCGCCTCCATCGCCCTGGCCTTCACCTCCTGGGACGGCATCGGCTTCAGCTCGATCAAGTGGGTCGGCCTGGACAACTTCCGTCAGTTGTTCACCGACAACCCGCAGTTCTGGCCCGCCGTCCAGCACAACATCATCTGGTTCGTCGCCCTCATCCTGATCCCGACGCCCTTCGGCCTGTTCCTGGCCGTGCAGCTGGACAAGAAGATCCGCTTCAGCCGCGTCTACCAGACCGCCTACTTCCTGCCGGTCGTGGTGTCGCTGGCCGTCACCGGGTTCGTCTGGCAGCTCGTCTACAACCCCGACACGGGCCTGATCAACAGCCTCATCGGCGCCAACAAACCCGGCCACTACATCGACTGGATCGGCAACCCGCACCTCAACCTGTGGGCCGTGCTGATCGCCGCGTCCTGGCGGCACGCCGGCTACATGATGATCCTTTACCTGGCCGGTCTGAAGGGCGTCGACCCTTCCCTGCGCGAGGCCTCCTCGCTGGACGGCGCGAATGAGTGGCAGACGTTCAAGAACGTCATCTTCCCCACCCTGCGCCCCACCAACACGGTCGTCCTGGTGGTCACCATCATCGAGGCCCTGCGCGCCTTCGACCTCGTCTTCGTCTTCAACAAGGGCGCCCAGGGCACCGAGCTGCTGTCGATCCTGATCACCAACAACATCATCGGCGAGTCCAGCCGGATCGGATACGGCTCGGCGATCGCGGTCGTCCTGCTGGTGATCTCCCTGGCCGTGATCATCCCCTACCTGATCGCGACCTTCCGCAAGGAGCGGCGCGCATGAGCACAGCTGTCGTGACCAAGCAGCGCACCCCCGTGCGCCCGGCCCGGGTACTGCTGCACACCTTCCTCGTCGGCACCTCGCTGGCCTGGCTCGCCCCGCTGCTGTGGTCGGTCTACGCGGCCCTGCGGCCGTACTCGGAGACCAGCAACAAGGGCTATGTCTCCTGGCCGGACAAGCTGAACTTCGACAACTTCACGAACGCCTTCACGCAGTCCGACATGCTGCACTACTTCGGCAACACGCTGATCATCGCCGTCCCCGCGGTGCTGCTGACGCTGTTCCTGTCGTCGATGGTCGCGTTCTACGTCAGCCGCTTCGACTTCCGGCTCAACATCTTCCTGCTGCTGGTGTTCACGGCCGGCAACCTGCTGCCCCAGCAGGTCATCATCACCCCGCTGTACCGCATGTACCTGCTCATCGACCTGCCCGGCATCACCATGAGCGGCAAGCTGTACGACTCCGCGCTCGGCCTGGTGCTCATCCACATAGCGTTCCAGTCCGGCTTCTGCGCATTCGTGCTGAGCAACTACATGCGCATGCTCCCGCACGAGCTGACCGAGGCCGCGCTCGTCGACGGCGCCTCCGTGTGGCGGATGTACTGGCAGATCGTGCTGCCGCTGTGCAAGCCCGCGATGGCCGCCCTGGCCACCCTGCTCTCCATCTGGATCTACAACGACTTCTTCTGGGCCATCGTCCTGATCTCCACCGGCGAGAACATGCCGATCACCTCCGCCCTCAACAACCTCTCCGGCCAGTACTTCACCGACCCCAACCTGGTCGCCGCGGGCGCCCTGCTCACCGCGATCCCCACCCTGATCGTCTACTTCGCGCTCCAGCGGCAGTTCGTCAGCGGTCTGACCCTGGGCGCCAACAAGGGCTGACATCCGGGAACAACCGAGAGTAACCCGGAGCAACCGAGAACAACCCGGAGCAGCCGGGAGCAACCGGGGCGCGGCACCCCCCGTCGGATGCCGCGCCCCTTCCCCCGCTTCCCCCTGGGATGTGGTCAGTCCGTCGCCGCCAGGGGCGGCAGCTCCGCCAGGTTCACCGGCGGCAGCGTGCCCGAGCGGGCGGCCCGGGCGTACCAGTGGGCGCTCGACTTGGGGGTGCGGGCCAGGGTGGCGTAGTCGACGTGGATCGCGCCGAAGCGCTTGCCGTAGCCGTAGGCCCACTCGAAGTTGTCCATGAGGGACCAGAGGTAGTACCCGCGGACGTCGGCGCCGTCGGTGATGGCGCGGCGGATCGCGGACAGGTGGCCGTGGAGGTAGGCGATCCGCTCGGGGTCGTGGACGCGGCCGTCCGAGTCGGGCTTGTCGTCGTAGGCCGCGCCGTTCTCGGTGATGTAGATCGGCAGGCCCGGGGCCTCGCGGGTGTAACGCATGATCAGGTCGTGCAGGCCGGTCGGGTCGACCGTCCAGCCCATCTCCGTGCGCTCGCCCGGCGTCTGGTGGAAGGCGACGTCGTCCGCGCCGGGCCAGGGCGAGAAGGAGCTGGAGCCGTGGCCGTCGGCGCGCGGGCCGCTCGCGTGCGGGTCCGCCGCCGAGACCAGCGCCGGGGTGTAGTAGTTGAGGCCCAGCGCGTCCAGGGGCTGCCTGATGGCCGCCAGGTCGCCGTCCTGGACGTGGGACCAGTCCGTGATCAGCTCCGTCGCGGCGTACAGGGTCTCCGGGTACGCGCCGTGCAGCATGGGACCGTGGAAGACGCCGTTGGCCAGGTCGTCGATCTTCCGCACCGCCGCCAGGTCCGACGGGTCCGGCGAGAACGGCCGTACCACCGAGGAGTTGAGGCTCACCGCCACCGAGTTGCGGGCCGGCATCACCGAGCGCAGGGCCGTGGTGCCCAGCCCGTGAGCCAGGTTCAGGTGGTGTGCCGCCCTGAGGGAGGCCGCCGGGTCCGTGCGGCCGGGCGCGTGCACACCGGAGCCGTAACCGAGGAACGCGCTGCACCACGGCTCGTTGAGCGTCATCCAGTGCTCCACCCGGTCCCCGAGCGCCTCACCGACGATCTGCGCGTACTCCGCGAAGCGGTACGCCGTGTCGCGCTCCGGCCAGCCGCCCGCGTCCTCCAACTCCTGCGGCAGGTCCCAGTGGTAGAGAGTGACGGCCGGCTTGATGCCGTGCGCGAGCAGCTCGTCGACCAGCCGCCGGTAGAAGTCCAGGCCCCGCTGGACCGCCGGACCGCGGCCCGTCGGCTGCACCCGCGGCCAGGAGACCGAGAAACGGTACGCGCCCAGGCCGAGCTCCGCCATCAACGCCACGTCGTCGCGGTAGCGGTGGTAGTGGTCGACAGCGATGTCACCGTGGTCGCCGTCGGCCGTCTTGCCCGGCGTATGACTGAAGGTGTCCCAGATGGAGGGCGTACGGCCGTCCTCCCGCACCGCTCCCTCGATCTGGTACGCGGAGGTCGCGGCGCCCCAGAGGAAGGCGGGCGGAAAGGTCACCGGTGTGCCCGGCGTTTCGGACTCAGTCATGGAAGCGCTCCCATTGGAGGTCGAGGAGACCGACGAGTGGATGGGGGGAGGGGAGAGGAAGAGGAAGAAGAAGGGAAGGAAGAAGGGGCTGGGACGACGGTGGCCCAGCCCCTGGGAAAGTTGGCCTAGCCCTTCACGGCGCCCTGCATGATGCCGCCCACGATCTGCTTGCCGAAGATCGCGAAGACCAGCAGCAGCGGCAGCGTGCCCAGCAGCGCGCCCGCCATGATCAGGGACTGGTCGGGCGTGTAGCCACGGCCCAGGGCCGCCACCGCGACCTGGACGGTCGGGTTGCCGGTCTGGGTCAGGACCAGGAACGGCCACAGGAAGTCGTTCCAGGTCTGCACGAACACCAGCATGCCGAGCACGGCCATGGCCGGCCGGGCCGCCGGGAACACCACGTGCCACACCACCCGCCAGCTGCTCGCGCCGTCGACCCGGGCGGCCTCGATGATCTCGTCCGGCAACGCCTGGATCAGGTACTGCCGCATGAAGAACACCCCGAAGGCGCTCACCAGCGACGGGAAGATGACCGCCTGCAACTGGTCGGTCCAGTCCAGCTTGGCGACCATCATGTACAGCGGGATCACGCTCAGCTGCGGCGGCACCATCATCGTGCCGATCACGATCAGCATCATCGCGCCACGGCCCCGGAACCGCAGTTTGGCGAAGGCGAACCCGGCGATCGTCGACAGGAAGACGACGGTCGCCGCCGAAACCCCCGCGACCACCGTGGTGTTGAAGAACGCCTCGCCCAGATTGGCGTCGGTCCACGCCACTTCGATGTTGTCGAAGAGGTTGCCGCCGAACCAGAACGGCGGCGGGGTCTGCGCCAGCCGGTTGTTGTCGCGCGAGGCGGCGATCGCCGACCACACCAGGGGGAACAGCGAGACGATCGTGAACAGGATGAGGATCGCGTACGCGATCGGGCCACCGTGCAGCTGCCCGCCGGCCCGCGCGGCCTTGGGCAGGCGCGGGCGCCGGGGAGGTTTGTCCACGGGCTTCGGGTCGGCGGGAGTCAACGTAGTCGTCACGGCCGGAACTCCTTAACTACTGGCGCGCAGCCGGCGCGAGATGACGTAGTTGATGACGCCGATGACGATCAGCATCAGGAACATCGTCCAGGCGATCGCCGAGGCGCGGCCCAGGTGCTGGGCGACCCAGCCCTGCTCGTACAGGTACAGGCCGAGGGTCTGGAACTGGTGTTCCGCGCCGCCGGACGTGCCCTTGTTGGCGTCGAACAGCAGCGGCTCGCCGAAGACCTGGCTCGCCCCGATCGTCGACACCACGCATGTGAACAGGATCGTCGGACGCAGCGCGGGCACCGTCACATGGATGAACTGCTGCCAGCGGCTGGCTCCGTCGAGGGCCGCCGACTCGTACAGGTCGTGCGGGATCGCCTGCATCGCGGCGAGGTAGATCAGCGCGTTGTAGCCGGTCCAGCGCCAGATGATGATCGACGACACGGCGATCTGCGAGGGCCACTTGTCGTTCTGCCAGTCGACTGGATCGATGCCGAAGGCGTCGAGCGCCCAGTTGATCATGCCGTAGTCGCGGCCGAAGAGCATCACGAACACCAGCGAGGCGGCGGCGATCGAGGTCGCGTACGGCGCGAGCATCGCGACCCGGAAGAAGGTCGAGGCCCGCAGCTTGTAGTTGAGGATGTGGGCGATGCCCATCGCCATCAACAGCTGCGGAACGGTGGAGATGACGCCGATCGTCAGGGTGTTCTTCGCCGCGTTCCAGAAGAACTCGTCGTCGAAGATCCGGGTGTAGTTGCGCAGCCCCACCCAGTTCATGTCGGTCGGCGCGGTCAGCTCCACCTGGTGCAGCGAGGCCCAGCCCGTGTAGAGCAGCGGGAACAGGCCGAACGCGACGAACAGCAGGAAGAACGGGGAGACGAAGGCGTACGGGCTCCAGCGGATGTCCCGCTGCCAGCGCCGGGACAGCCGGGCGCGCTTCTGCAGCGCCGCGGCGGAGTCGTTCCCGGGCGGGCGGCCCGGGGCCGCGCCCCCCTCCTTCACGGGGGGCGCGGCGGTGTCGGGACGGGTGGTCATACGGGTCACTGGTCCAGCTTGTTGTCGATGGACTTGACCGCGGAGTCCCAGGCCTCCTGAGCCGACTTGCCCTTCGTCACCAGGATGACGCCGTTGTCCGACAGGCCCTGCTGGATGATCTGGTCCTTCGGGCCGATCACCTGGACCGGGGCGCCCTTGGCGGCGTCGGCGAAGACCGTGCCGATCGGCTGGTCACCGGTCATCTCGTTCACCGCGCCGGTGACTTCGGGCATGGTGTAGGCGGCCGGGGCGCTCGGGAAGCTGGCCTGCACCTTGAACAGCTTCGCCTGCTGCTTGGGCGCGGTCAGCCAGGCCACGAACTTCTGGGCCTCCGCCACGTTCTTGCCGCTCTTGGGCACGGTCAGGAAGGAGCCGCCCCAGTTGCCGCCCTTGGGCGCCGCGGCGACGGCCCACTTGCCCTTCGCCTCCGGCTTCGAGTTGTCCTTCAGCGTGCCGAGCATCCACGGCGGGCAGGAGACGGTGGCGAACTTGCTGTTGGCGATCGTCGAGTTCCAGGCGGGCTGGAACTGCGTCTGCGCCTGGACGAGTCCCTTCTCGGCGGCCTCCGCGGTCAGGTTGAAAGCGGTCCTGACGGCCGGGTTCGACTTGTAGATGATCTTGCCGGAGGAGTCGTAGAACCGCTCCTTCTCGCTGCCGAGGATCCCGTTGAGCAGGCCTCCGGGGGAGTCCATGAAGACGGTGCCGCTGGGCGCCTTCTTCTTGTACCGCTCGCCGACCGAGATGAGCTTGGCCCAGTCACCCGCCCACAGCTTGCCGACCTCCCCGGGGTCGGTGGGCAGACCGGCCTGCTCGTAGAGGTCCTTGCGGTAGCAGATCGCCGTCGGGCCGACGTCGGTGCCGAGGCCGATCGTCTGGCCGTCCTTGGTCGTGGCCTGCTCCCACTTCCAGTCGAGCCAGTTGCTCTTGTCCACGCCCGAGACCTTGGAGAAGTCCGAGAGCTTGGCGGCCTGGGTGTTCACGATCTCGGCGATGTTGGCGACCTCGACGGCCTGGACGTCCAGCAGACCGCTGTTGGTGGTGAGGTGGTTCAGCAGCGGCGGGTAGTAGTTCTCGTTCTTCTGGATGACGTTGTCGGCGATCTTGATCTTGGGGTTGAGCTTCTCGTACTCGGCGTAGAGGCCGGCTTCCTTGAAGCCCATGGTGCCGAACAGGCCCAGGGTGATCGTGGTCTTGCCGCTGCCGTCTCCGTCCGTGGACGAGCCCTTGCCGTCGCCTCCGTCGTCGGCACAGCCGGCCAGCAGCCCGGCGCCCAGCGACGCGACAGCCGCGAGAACAACCGCCCTGTTGCGGGCGGATCGGGTACGTGCTCGCATTGCGTCCTCCTGTTGCCCTGACGTGCCGACCCCCCGGCCAACTGCCTTGTCGGGCCCGTTGGTTCTTGCTGCGGCTCGGGTGGGGAACGTGCGGGTTGTGTATGTGTCAGGTACCGTGGGAGCGCTCCCACTCGTGATGTGTTGAAGGTTCGTCGGTACGGACGGGGGTGTCAAGGGAGTCGGCAAGGAGATATGTCTTCAGTTATCAGCCTGTTAACTAACTCCGGGGGACAGTGATCCGGCCAGTGGTCCGGGGCACTCCCGCGCGGACGCGGGGGCCCACTGGGGGCGGCCGGGCCGTCGGCAGACTGTTAGATTCCAGGCCAGCGTGATGATGACGGCGGGAAGGCGGAGCCCATGGCAAGCCACGGAGCGCGTGGCCGAAGCGGTGGCCGGCCCACCCTCGAAGAGGTGGCGGCGCGGGCGGGCGTCGGTCGCGGCACGGTCTCCCGAGTGATCAACGGCTCGCCCCGGGTGAGCGACGCCACCCGGGCGGCGGTGGAGGCGGCGGTGGCCGAACTTGGCTACGTGCCCAACACCGCGGCGCGCGCCCTGGCCGCCAACCGCACCGACGCGATCGCCCTCGTCGTCCCCGAGCCGGAGACCCGCTTCTTCGCGGAACCGTACTTCTCGGACATGCTCAAGGGTGTCGGAGCCGAGATCTCGGACACCGAGATGCAGTTGCTGCTGATCTTCGCGGGCAACGACCGGGAACGGGCCCGCCTGGCCCAGTACCTGGCGGCGCACCGCGTCGACGGTGTCCTGCTGGTCTCCGTGCACGCCGACGACCCGCTGCCCGACCTGCTGTCCCAGCTGGAGATCCCGGCGGTGATCAGTGGCCCGAGGTCCGCCGCGGAAACGCTCCCGTCGGTCGACTCGGACAACTACGGCGGCGCCCGGTCGGCGGTCGAGCACCTGCTGGCCCGCGGTTCCCGGGCGGTAGCCCACATCACCGGCCGGCTCGACGTGTACGGCGCCCAGCGACGCGTCGACGGCTACCGCGACGCCCTGCGGGACGCGGGGCACGAGGCGGACGAGCGGCTGATCGAGCCCGGCGACTTCACCGAGGAGGGCGGTCGGCGCGCGATGACGAACCTGCTGGCCCGCCGACCCGACCTGGACGCGGTCTTCGCGGGCTCGGACGTGATGGCGGCCGGCGCCCGTCAGGTCCTGCGCGAGGAGGGCCGCCGTATCCCCGACGACGTGGCGCTCGTCGGTTACGACGACTCGGCCATCGCCCGCCACATGGATCCGCCGCTGACCAGTGTGCGCCAGCCCATCGAGGAGATGGGCCGCAGGATGATCGACCTGCTGCTGACCGAGATCGCCGACCGCCGTCCGGCGGTCACCCGGGAGCTGGAGCGGCGCCAGGTGGTGCTGGCGACGGAGCTGGTGGCGCGGGCGTCGTCCTGACCGGGTCACTGCCGGTGCCACCCGCGGCGCGGTCGCCGTCGCTGCTGCTCGGTGCGGTGTGTGACGAACCAGGCGATGCCCAGGAGTACGGCCCCGGCCACCCAGCAGAAGATCACGAGCCAGGCCCCGGTGAGCGACTCCGGGTCCTCGGCGTCCCGGCACAGCTCCCCGGCACACCCCTCACCCGCCGCGTCGAGGGCCACCACCAGCCACAGCAGCATGGCCAGGTTGAACGCGAGGAACACCCAGGTCAGCAGCCTCCACCGAGGATGGTGCGGAGCCCGCACGACGCGCCTCCCAACGTCATGAATGGCTCATAATCTGACAATACTCCTGTACGATTCACGCGAGTCCGTGTGGAAAACCGGCGCCGTCCGTCCCGCTCCGAGCCGCATGCTGGGCCCATGACCGCGCATCCGCCGACTTCCCATCCCCTGCTGGACATCGACGAGGTCCCCGAGCTGGAGCCCCACCTCCGCGACGTGGGCGAGGTGTTCCGCGCCTTCCGCACCCAGGACTCGGGCTGCGTCTCGTACGGCGTCCAACTCCCCGACGGCACACGCTGTTTCGTCAAGGAGGCCACCACCGACGCCGCCCACCGCTCGCTCGACCGCGCCTGGACCTTCCATCGATCGGTCCGACACCCGGCGATCGTCCCGCAACTGCACCGGATCACGCTACGGAACGGCCGTACGGCGACGGTGATGCCCTGGCGCGAGGGCGAGTCCCTCTACACTCCTTCCGGTTCCGGCCGCTCCCGCCCCGACAGCCCCCGGTCCCGCTTCCGCGCGCTCCCGATCCCCCGGGTCCTGGCCGCTCTGGACCGTGTCCTCGACGCCCATCTCGCGGTGGAGGCGGCGGGCCAGGTCGCCGTCGACCTCTACGACGGCTCCTTCCTCTACGACTTCCAGGCCGCCGAGCTCCACCTGATCGACCTCGACGAGTACCGCCCGGGCCCGTTCGTCCTCACCGCGGACCGCCTCCCCGGCTCCAGCCGCTTCATGGCCCCGGAGGAATCGAGACGCGGCGCCGTCATCGACCCTCGCACGACGGTGTACGTCCTCGGCCGTGCCGCCCGCATCCTCCTGGACGCCGACGACGACGAGGGCGCCTTCCGGGGCGCGGCGGCACAGGCGGCGGTCGTCGAACGGGCCACCCGCCCGGATCCGGGTGAACGATTCCAGAGCGTGCGGGAGTTGGTGACGGCGTGGCGGGCGGCCGCATGAGGGCCGAGGATCCGGACGAGTCCTGGTCGCCGCGCCCGCCGCGGTCCTCCAGGCCCTGCCTAGGGGGCGTCGCCGCCCAGGTCCAGCCGCCACCGTCGCTCGCCGTCCTGCTCCTCCTCGGTCGGCGCGAGGCCCGCCGCCGCGGCGACCGAGGCCGACGCGAGGTGCTCGGGGTGGATGTGGGCGACCACGGTCCGCACGGACCGCTTTGCGAGCCACTCGACGAGCGCCCGCGCCGCCTCGGAGGCGAACCCGCGCCCCTGCCAGCGCGTCCCGACCACCCAGGCGATCTCGGCGGTGTGCCCCGGGTCCGCGGTGCCCCGTCCGGGCCCCGTGCGTCCCCGCGTGATCGTCGCCTGGACCGTGCCCACCAGGCAGTTCTCCGTGAGGGGCCGCAGTATCCAGTTGCACCACGTCACGTCCGGGTCCGGCGACCCGGCGACCAGCCGCTCGTAGCGGGCCCGCAGCGCCTCGGGGGAGTAAGGGGTGCCGCCGATGAAGGTGTGCAGGGCCGCGTCGGACAGGACGGCGGCCATCTCCTCGGCGTCCTCGACTCGCAGAGGAAGGAGGTCGAGGCGGGATGTGGAGAGGGGCTCGGCGGACACGAAAGGCTTGGACATCGGCCCACCCTACGAGCAGCACGGGCCGGGTCGGGCGGCAGTACGCAGTACGTCGGGGTAATGGCCCCTCTTCGAAACCGGCGAGGAGCCCGGGCCGACACGCCGACCGGCCCGACGAACTCGCGGGAAAACCACGGAGGTTGAGGAACCAGCAGGTGGCTTCCTTCGTCCTGTGAGTCGTCCGTGGAACCCAGGAAAGGCCATCATGGCAAAGATCATCATCGCGGCCCCGCCCATCACCGGCGAGCTGTTACCGCTGCTGCGACTCGCCCGGGGGCTGGCCGGGCGAGGCCACCAGATCACGGTGGTGACCGGCAGCCGCTTCCGCGCGGACGTCGAGAACGCCGGGCTCGCTTTCACGCCGGTCACCGGCCTGGCCGACTTCGACGACCGCCTCGTCGGCGAGGACCCGGAACGCATGAAGCTCACCCCCGGGCCGGACATGCTCAACTACGACTGGAAGCACGCCTTCGTCGACCCAATCCCCGACCAGCACGCCGTCCTTCAGCACCTGCTGGAGCAGGATCCCGACCAGTACCTGATCTCCAACGTGGTGTGGCTCGGCGCGCTCCCCACCGCGATGGGCGCACCCGGCCTCCGGCCCCGCCGCTGGGTCGCGGTGAGCGCCGTCCCGCTCACCCTCAGCAGCGACGACACGACCTTCTTCGGACCGGTACCGGTCGGGCCCGGCGACGATCAGAAGGCCGCCAACCGGGCCGCCAACGCCCAGTTCGCCACGATGATGCAGCCGGCCCAGGACCATCTTGGCGAAGTCCTGCGGTCCCTCGGCACCACGAAGACCTTCCCCACGTTCTCGGACGGCATCATCACCGTCCCCGACGCGGCCGCCGTGCTGACCGTGCCCGGCTTCGAGTTCGAGCGCGGCGACGCACCGGACTCGGTGCACCTGGTCGGCATCCTGCCCAGCGGTAGCGCCCCCGACTGGAACCCCCCGGCCTGGTGGGCGGAGCTGGACGGTTCCCGCCCGGTCGTGGTCGTGACCCAGGGAACGGTCGCCAACCGCGACCTCTCCGAGCTCGTCGAACCCACCCTGACCGGCCTGGCCGACCTGGACGTCACCGTGGTGGCGGCGCTCGGCCGCGAGGTCGACGCACTGTCCATCCCGGTGCCGGCCAACGCGCGGGTCGCCGAGTTCATCCCGTTCGACGTGCTGCTGCCGAAGGCCGACCTGTACATCACGAACGGTGGCAACGGCGGCACCCAGCAGGCGATCGCCGCCGGTGTGCCGGTCATCGCGGCCGGTCTCACCGAGGACAAGCCCGCCGTCGCCGCACGGGTCGCCCATCACGGCCTCGGTGTCGACCTGCAGACCGCCACACCCACGCCGGAAGCAGTGGCGACAGCGGCCCAGCTGGTCCTCAAGGACGACCAGATACGCGACAACGTGCGCAAGCTCGCACAGGTGTACGCCGCGCACGACCCGCTCAGCGAGATCGAGCGCCTCATCCTCGGCTGACTCCACGAGGGCCGTCCATGATCGGTTCCCGTGCTGTTCCCATGGTGCCGGGAAACGTCAAGGGCTGACCTGCTTTCGCAGATCAGCCCTTGATCTTTCAGGGTGAGTGACGGGACTTGAACCCGCGGCATCCTGGACCACAACCAGGTGCTCTACCAGCTGAGCTACACCCACCATGTCGGCGGTTCGGGTTTCCCCGACCGGCCGAGAAAAAGTGTACAGGGTCCGAAGGGGTGCTCGCGCCCGGCTTTCGCGGTGCCCCTTCGAGGGCCGCTGTTCAGTCCTGTCGTCCAGGCAGGACGTGCTTGGTGGCTATCGCCTTCGCGGTGTCGGAGTCGGGGCCCGGCTGCGGTACGAAGACGGCCTCGCGGTAGTAGCGGAGTTCCGCGATGGACTCGCGGATGTCGGCGAGCGCGCGATGGTTGCCGTTCTTCTTCGGGCTGTTGAAGTACGCCCGCGGGTACCAGCGCCGGGCGAGTTCCTTGATGCTGGACACGTCGACGATCCGGTAGTGGAGGTAGCCCTCCAGCGTCGGCATGTCCCGGAGCAGGAAACCACGGTCCGTCCCGACCGAGTTGCCGCACAGCGGGGCCTTGCCGGGTTCCTTCACATGCTCCCGTACGTACGTCAGGACCTGCTCCTCGGCATCCGCGAGCGTGGTGCCCCCGGACAGTTCCGTGAGCAGCCCGGACGCGGTGTGCATCTGACGCACCACCTCCGGCATCGTCTCCAGTGCCTGGTCCGGCGGACGGATGACGATGTCCACACCCTCGCCGAGGATGTTCAGCTCGGAGTCGGTCACCAGGGCGGCCACCTCGATGAGCGCGTCGTCGGACAGCGAGAGGCCGGTCATCTCGCAGTCGATCCACACCATGCGATCGTTCATGCGACCACCCTAAGGCTGGCGTGCGCCGATGTGGGCGCCCGGTGCGCCCGCGGACCTCGCCGGGGGAGGGGACAGGCGGCGGGGGCGGGCGCCAGTCGGCACCCACCCCCGCCGCCACACCTCACGCTCACATCCCGCCGCGCTGCCCCGGCAGACTCGCCCGGCTGCCCGCGTACGCCTCGCGCCCGTTGTCCGAGGACGACGAGGAGGCCGACGGCGAGGTCGATGACGACAGTGACGCTGACGTCCCGACCGGGCTCGGTGCCGTGCGCCGGGTCTGGAGCGGAAGCGACCCGCCGCTGTCCGGGTGCAGCGGCGTCTGCGGGCTCGCCGGACCCGCCTGCCCGGCCGACAGCGCCATGCCGTCGCTGTCCACCGGCGGCCGCTCCCCCTGCGGCCTACGGGCGCGGTACGCGGCCCGGTAGGCGGCCGGGGACGAACCCAGCTGACGGCGGAAGTGCCCACGCAGCGCCACCGGTGAGCGGAAGCCGCAGCGGCCCGCGACCTCGTCCACCGAGTAGTCCGACGTCTCAAGCAGTCGCTGCGCCTGCAGCACCCGCTGAGTGATCAGCCACTGCAGCGGTGCGCTGCCGGTCAGCGACCGGAAGCGGCGGTCGAACGTACGGCGGCTCATGTACGCGCGCGCCGCGAGCGTCTCCACGTCGAACTGCTCGTGCAGGTGCTCCAGCGCCCACGCGACCACCTCGGCGAGCGGGTCGGCGCCGATCTCCTCTGGTAAAGACCGATCGAGATAGCGCTCCTGGCCGCCCGACCGGCGCGGCGGTACCACCAGACGCCGGGCCAGCGCGCCCGCCGCCTCGTTGCCGTGGTCCGTGCGAACGATGTGGAGACAGAGATCGATTCCGGCCGCGGTACCCGCGGACGTCAGCACGTCGCCGTCGTCCACGAACAGTTCGCGCGGGTCGACGTGCACCGACGGATAGCGCTTGGCCAGGGTCGGCGCGTACATCCAGTGTGTGGTGGCGGGCCGGCCGTCCAGCAGTCCCGCCGCCGCGAGGACGAAGGCGCCGGTGCACAGCCCGACGATGCGGGCGCCCTCCTCGTGGGCGCGGCGCAGTGCGTCGAGCGCCTCCTCGGGTGGCGGAGAAGTGATCGAACGCCAGGCCGGCACGACGACGGTGCCCGCCCGGGAGATCGCTTCCAGGCCATGCGGCGCGGTGAGTTCCAGGCCCCCTGTGGTCCGCAGAGGGCCTTCCTCGCCGCCGCACACCAGCAAGCGGTAGCGCGGCACGCCGGCGTCCTGACGGTCGATCCCGAAGACCGACAGTGGTATGGAACTCTCGAAGATGGGGCCGCCGCTGAACAGCAGCACCGCGACGATCTCCTTGCGGCGACGCCCGGAGAGTTTCCGGGCTGCGGCTTCCGGCGCGGCAGCGGAGTCGTGGCTCATACTGCTAAGCCCCCCTCGGTGGTCGCGGCACCCTTAACCTTTCGGGTCTGTCGCTCCAACACGTTTCCCCTCGGTCCTGCACGAGTCCCCCGCCGTAAGACAGTCAAGATCGAATCTACTGCGTCCCGTGCGCCGGCGTGACCAGTTGGTCATCCGGCACATTGTCGACTTGGCAACTTGGCGTGAAGCATTCGATCACGAAGCGTTGCACTCGTGGGGCGTGCAGGGAAGTGCGCCTTGTCGCAGTGGCTAATCCACGTAGGGTGCGCAGACCCCGAAAGACCCTTTCCGTGCAGGTGGAACGGGGGTTGGGGGGTACTTCGGCCAAGGGGTGGGCGGGGGCCAGAAGTTGGCTGAAAAGAGTCGTGTACGTGCGCGGAAACCGGTCAACCGACCGGTGTATTTCCCCCACTGTGACGTCCGCCTCTATGAGCCCCGGCTCCGGCCCGGTGGTGACGGCCGTGCGGGCGGCCGTGGTGGGCGCCGCGACGGCGGGACCGCTCCTCGGCCCGCATCCGCGCCGCGCCGCGCTCCGACTGGCGCAGGAGAATACGGCAGACCGTGGTCACCGCGGCCAGACCCAGGGCGGTGCCGACGGCCCCGGCCGGCGAGCTGCCGTACCAGAGGAGGACGACGGGGACCAGGACGCAGCTGAAGGCCGCCCAGCGGACGACGTCGGTGGCGGAGTCCTGGCCGGGTGAGGTCGCGCGGGGGGCTTCGGTACGGGGTCTGGGACCGGACATGCGTGCTCCCTGGGGCGTGGCTCACGGGGTTCAACGCGTGTTCGATCGATCGGTCACTGTGCGTCCGAAATGGAACGTCGCTAAGTGAATCCTGTGCGAACCGGCTGTACAGCGCAGCAACCATTGCGTTACGGGCGCCCCTCGTGCATGCTCCCTGGAACCCCCGCGACGGGGGTCCTCCCGCCCGGAGCGAAGCCGAGGGTGGGGGAGCGGACGGGAACTGGGCTAAGGAGGCGTGCCGCCGTACCCTTGAGGGTACGAGGTGGGGAAGATGATTCCCGGACACAGCTCCGCCGCACACTGATGTCCCATCCATAAAGGATCACAACGCCGAGACAGCCATGGCCGGTCACGAATTCTTCGAACCCGCGGACCGCAAGCGGCCCGTCGCCGATCACACGGCGGCCGAGCCCCTGGCGGCGGAAGAGTCACGTCATTCCTGCGACCCAGCGTTCAAGCACGGCGTCGTCGTGGGCTTCGACGGGTCCACCTCCAGCGAGCGCGCCCTCGCGTACGCCATCGGCATGGCCCACCGCTCCGGGTCGGGCCTGATCATCGTGCACGTCGCCAACCGGCTGCCCACCACCGTGTGGGCGGGTTGCGAGCCCCCGGTCTTCGTCGACGTACCGGACCACCGCACCGAGGTCCTCGGGCTGGAGCTGGCCTGTGCGGAGTACCTCGCCGAGGTGCCCTGGATCCTCGTCGAGCGTGGCGGCGACATCTGTCACGAGCTCGAAGAGGTGGGCCGGGAGTACGAGGCGGACGCGATCGTCGTCGGCTCCACCCACGGCCTCGTCGGGCGCCTCTTCGGGTCCGTCGCGGGGCGGCTCGCCAAGCGGGCGAAGCGGCCCGTGATGGTCATCCCGTAGGAGCCCACGCCCAGCGACCGCGCTGCTGTCGTTGTCAATCCGGCACTCGTCGTTCTCCCAGGTGAGATGTGCCCTGGGTATTGCCAACTCCCTTTGTGCGCCGCCCGAATCTACTCGCGGGTAGATGTGTTTGTGCCCTTGTGAAGGGCATATACGGGTCACCGCACCACCGCATATGCATGAAGGGAGCCCGCCGTGGACAACGACGTCTCTGCGGGAAGCAACACCACGATCGTCGGCCGACTCGCGCTCGGCATCACCCTGTTGGCCTTCGGCCTCGGGTACACCGACCTGATCGACGGCGTGACGGCGACTGACGCCGTATCAGTGGCCCACTACGTAGGCGGCGTCGCGCTCTTCGTCGCCGGCCTGTTCGCGTTCCGTGACCGTGACACCGTCACCGGTACGGCCTTCTCCGCCATCGGCGCGCTGTGGTTCACCTGGGCCGTCTCGGCCGGTGGCCAGGTCTCCGACAACGCGGCCGGACTGTTCCTGCTGCTGTTCGCGCTGGTCGTGCTGTCCCTCACCGTGGCCGTCGGCGATCCGCTCGCCAAGGGCACGTACGGGCTGTTCCTGGTCTCCCTGGTGCTGCTGGCCATCGCCCAGTTCGCCGGCAACGACGGGCTCGCCAAGGTCGCCGGCTGGTTCGCCGTGGCGGCGGGCGCGGTGGCCTGGTACGCCGCCACGGCGGCCCTGGCCCAGTGGCCGACCGCCCTCCCGCGACGCGCGGCCCGGGGAGTGACGGTCGCCGGTTAGCCGCGTAGGCCGGGGGTTGGGCGGCCCCCGGCATTGAGAACGGACCCCCCGTGACTGTGGCGTCACGTGGGGGTCCGTCGCATGTGGTCGGCTGCGGGGCGGCTGCTACTCCACCGTCACGGACTTCGCGAGGTTCCTCGGCTTGTCGATGTCCCGGCCCAGGGACAACGCCGTGTGGTACGCGAGGAGCTGGAGCGGGATGCCCAGCAGGATCGGGTCCAGTTCGGCCTCGTTCTTCGGGACCACGATGGTCTGGTCGGCCTTCTCCTGGCACTCGTGGGCCACCGCGAGGATCCGGCCGCTGCGGGCCTTGATCTCCTCCAGGGCGGCACGGTTCTTCTCCAGCAGGTCGTCGTCCGGGACGATCGCGACCGTCGGCAGGGCGGGCTCGATCAGGGCCAGCGGGCCGTGCTTGAGCTCGGAGGCCGGGTAGGCCTCGGCGTGGATGTACGAGACCTCCTTGAGCTTCAGGGAGGCCTCACGTGCCACCGGGTAGCCCCGGACCCGGCCGATGAAGAGCATCGAGCGGGCCGCGGCGTACTCCTCGGCCAGCTTCCTGATCTCCTCCTCCTGCTCCAGGATCTCGGTGATCTGCCCGGGCAGCTTCCGCAGCCCCTCGATGATCCGCTTGCCGTCCCGGACCGAGAGGTCGCGGGTGCGGCCCAGGTGCAGCGCGAGCAGGGCGAAGGCGACGGTGGTGTTCGTGAAGCACTTCGTCGACACCACGCAGACCTCGGGGCCGGCGTGCACGTAGACGCCGCCGTCCGCCTCGCGGGCGATCGCCGAGCCGACCACGTTGACGACGCCCAGCACCCGCGCGCCCTTGCGCTTCAGCTCCTGGACGGCTGCCAGGACGTCGTAGGTCTCACCGGACTGGGAGACGGCCACGTACAGCGTGTTCGGGTCGACGACCGCGTTGCGGTAGCGGAACTCGGACGCCGGCTCGGCGTCGGCGGGGATACGGGCCAGCTCCTCGATCATCTGGGCGCCGATCATGCCCGCGTGGTAGGAGGTGCCGCAGCCCAGGATCTTCACCCGGCGGATCTGGCGCGCCTCGCGGGCGTCCAGGTTCAGGCCGCCGAGGCGCACGGTGGAGAAGCGGTCGTCGATGCGGCCGCGCAGCACCCGGTCCACGGCTTCCGCCTGCTCGTGGATCTCCTTGTGCATGTAGGTGTCGTGGCCGCCCATGTCGTAGGAGGCGGCCTCCCACTCCACGGTGGTCGGCTCGGCGGTGGTCCGGGTGCCCTCGGTGGTGTAGGTGCGGAAGTCGTCGGCCTTCAGGGTGGCCATCTCGCCGTCGTCCAGCGTCACGATCTGGCGCGTGTGGGCGACCAGGGCGGCGATGTCGGAGGCGACGAACATCTCCTTCTCGCCGATGCCGAGGACGACCGGGGAGCCGTTGCGGGCGACCACGATCCGGTCGGGGAAGTCGGCGTGCAGGACGGCGATGCCGTAGGTGCCCTCGATGACCCGCAGGGTCTCACGGACCCTGTCCTCCAGCTTCGCGCCCTGGGCGCGGGCGATGAGGTGGACCAGGACCTCCGTGTCGGTCTCGGAGAGGAACTCGACGCCGTCCGCCTCCAGCTTGCGGCGCAGGTCGGCGGCGTTGTCGATGATGCCGTTGTGGACGACCGCGACCTTGCCCTCGGCGTCCAGGTGCGGGTGGGCGTTCACGTCGGAGGGGGCACCGTGGGTGGCCCACCGGGTGTGCGCGATGCCGGTCGTGCCCTTGAAGCGCGCCGGGACCTTGGCCTCCAGATCCCGGACCCGGCCCTTGGCCTTGACCATCTTCAGGCCGGACGTCTTCGGGGAGGTGACGACGATGCCCGCCGAGTCGTAGCCGCGGTACTCCAGGCGCTGCAGGCCCTCCAGGAGCAGCGGAGCCACGTCACGCTTCCCGATGTATCCCACGATGCCGCACATACAGGTGTGTCCCTCAGCCGTAGACGATGCGGCGCAGCTGCCTGAGCGTGAGCTCCGGCGGCGCGACCGCGCGGTATTTGAGATCCGCCTCGATCCGTACGAAGATCTCCGCGTTCACCAGGCCCTGGGCCTGCAACTCGCGGTGGCGGCGACGGACGTGTTCCTCGGTCGTCTCGTCGAAATAGGCGAGCACGTCCAGGATCACGCGCAGTGCCTCGCCCCGGTTGAGGGGCGTGGACCGCGCCAGATGATCAACGAGTTCGTCGTGCACTCGGTAGATCCTGAGGTACCGCCGACCGTTTCGCAAGAATTCTGCCCGATATCGGGCACGTGTCCCTAGCGGATCTTTGGGTGAACGTTGAATCTGTCATGAGGACCTGTTCGTGAATCGTCCATCCGGAGTCCTGCGACTCGTCGCCTGAGGGGACGAGTTTCAGACGTCATGGACATACCTCGCATGGGCGTACCCGAGAAGCTCGCCGAGCGCATGAGCATGGCCGAGCAGCACGAGTACCTGCGCAACAGATTCTCCCGACGCACGATGATCAGGGGCGGCGCCGTCACGCTGGGCGCCGTCGCGGGTGGCGCGTTCGTACCGGGTGCCACCGCGGTGGCCGCCGCCGCGACCCCGGCCGACAGCCCGGCCGCCGCGACCGTCGACGGCTCCCTGGTCGCCCCCTTCGGCCGCCACCTCGCCTTCGGCAGCGACCCGCGCACGGAGATCACCGTCTCCTGGCAGGTCCCGGTCGCCGTCAAGAAGCCCTTCATCCGGATCGGCGCCCAGCCCTGGGACCTCTCCCGCAAGATCGAGGCCGAGGTGCGCACCCTGTACACCCCGGCCGGTGTCGGTGCCAGCGGCAACCACACCCAGTACTACGTGCACGCCAAGCTGACCCACCTCAAGCCCGGCAGGACCTACTACTACGGCGCCGGCCACCAGGGCTTCGACCCGGCCGAGCCGCACCTGCTCGGCACCCTCGGCACCTTCACCACGGCCCCCGCCGGCCAGGAGCCGTTCACCTTCACCGCCTTCGGCGACGAGGGCGTCAGCTATCACGGGCTGGCCAACAACAGCCTGCTCCTTGGCCAGAACCCCGCCTTCCACCTGCACGCCGGAGACATCGCCTACGCCGACCCGTCCGGCTCCGGGCAGACCTCCGACACCGGGTTCGACTCGCGGATCTGGGACCAGTTCCTCGCCCAGACCGAGTCGGTCGCCAAGTCCGTCCCGTGGATGCCGGCCTACGGCAACCACGACATGGAGGCCTGGTACTCGCCCAACGGCTACGGCGGTGAGGAGGCCCGCTGGACCCTCCCGGACAACGGCCCCGACGCCAAGAACCTCCCGGGCGTCTACACCTTCGTCTACGGCAACACCGCGATCATCTCGCTCGACGCCAACGACATCTCCTTCGAGATCCCGGCCAACCTCGGCATCTCGGGCGGCACCCAGACCACCTGGCTGGAGACTCAGCTCAAGAAGTACCGCGCGTCCGACGACATCGACTTCGTCGTCGTCTTCTTCCACCACTGCGCCTACTGCACCTCCACCTCGCACGCCTCGGAGGGGGGCGTGCGCCAGGAGTGGGTACCGCTGTTCGAGAAGTACACCGTCGACCTGGTGATCAACGGCCACAACCACCAGTACGAGCGCACCGACGTCATCAAGGCGGGCGCGGTCACCAAGAAGCTCCCGATCGGCGGCACGGCGTACACCGAGACCGACGGCGTGGTGTACGTGACGGCGGGTGCGGCGGGCCGCAGCCTCTACGCGTTCAGCGCCCCGCTGTCGTACGAGGGGCACGAGAACGAGGTCGAGTCCGTGTCCTCGTTCATCAACGTCAAGGGCGGCAAGCAGAACGAGACCGTGGCCTGGTCCCGGGTGCGCTACCTCGACTACTCCTTCCTGCGCGTGGACGTCACCCCGGCCGCCAAGGGCCGCACGACCACGCTGACGGTGCGGGGCATCGCCGAGAGCGGTGACCAGGTCGACCACTTCACGGTGGCGCGCAAGGCGAAGTAGGGCAACGGACGCCGCTTGTGTACCTGCGAGGCGGGCACGGGCCCACGGCAGGCGGTCCTCGGCGTGGAGAGCTACATCCGCTTGAGGATCGCCTGCTTCGCCGTCCCGAACTCCTCGTCCGTCAGCACGCCCGCGCGGTGCAGCTCACCGAGCTCACGCAGCCGCCGCAGCACCGCGTCATGGTCGTGTTCGGTGGCGGGGGCGGGTACGGCGAGCGCACCGGGCCGCGGCGGCCGGCCGTCCTCCCCCCGGGTCGCCGGATGCGGCAGCCGGGCCTGGACGGCCGCCGCGACCAGGGCCATCAGCGGGTCCTTGCGGAAGTTCCACAGCTCCACGGCGTTCGGGTCGTACTTCGGCGGGACCTTGCCGGGGGAGTTCCGCACGGTGAAGCGGAGGCAGCCGTTCTCCAGGCCGGCCGCCGGATGCCACTCCACGGCCTCCACGTCGGTGAGGGCGAGGACCCGGGGCCCGCCCGCGGCCTTGGCGTCCTCCGTCTTCCAGTTCCACTCCAGGCGGACCTGCTCGCCGTCGAAGCTCGCCGTGCCGTCCCCGGCGGACACAGAGATGGGGACGGCCGGACCCGGCAGCAGGTACCTGTCCACCGGGTCCGCGGGCACCTGGTCAAGGAGCAGCGCGCCCCGCACCTCGTCCACGAAGTACTCGGCGACGCCGTAGCGGTCGGACTCGACGGTCAGCTGGTACGGGTCGTGCGGTTCGCCGAGCCGGCCGCCGGTCGCGAGCAGCAGCGGATCGGAGCCGTCCCGCAGCCGCAGCCGCAACCGGCCGGTCCGCTTCCCCTGTTCGAACGACACGCCCGCCAACGCCGGTAACGGGACGACGAGTTCACCCAGCGTCCTGCGCAGGAGACTGACGTTCTTGTCCGTTCCCGGAGTCAGCCGCAGGGTGTCGCCGTCGAAGACCCACGTACCGTCCTTCTGGATGATTTCCGCCATGGGGGAATTGTTTCACCGCGCTCGGGCGTGGGCGCCGGTCACAGCCCGGCGAGGGGGTTCTCCAGGTTGCCGACCAGTTGGAGCGCGCCCGAGGGGTCCGCCAGGTCCACCATCTGCTTGTTGTCGCGCAGCTGGAGCCGGTTGAGGCAGGACAGCGCGAACTCGGGGGCGAACATGTCGTACCGCTCGAACTTGTCGGCGAGCTCGGGCACCGAGCGCTGGTAGTCGCGGGTCACCTCGGCGACCGTTCGCCAGAAGTCCTCCTCCTCCAGGATCCCCTCGGTGGCGAGGTTCGCCGCGAGGAAGCGGAAGAAGCAGTCGAAGACGTCCGTGAAGATCGACAGGAGCTTCTTGTCGTCGGGGACCTCCACGCGCAGTCGCTCGACTGTCGGCGGCAGTACCGCGTCCGGGTCCATGACCGCGATCTCCTCGGCGATGTCCTTGTAGATCGCGCGCTGGACGGCGCCGTCCTTCAGGACCAGGATGACGTTCTCGCCGTGCGGCATGTAGACCAGGTCGTAGGCGTAGAAGCTGTGCAGCAGCGGGGTGTAGTAGGCCCGCAGGTAGCGGCGCAGCCATTCGGCCGGCGCCAGCCCCGACCGCTCGATCAGGGCGCCCGCGAAGGTCGCGCCCGCGTGGTCCACATGGAGGAGGGAGGCCATGGTGGCCAGGGACTCGCCGTCCTGGAGGGAGGCGACCGGGCTCTCCCGCCACAGCGCGGCGAGCATCTTGCGGTACGGCGAGTAGCGGTCGGTGGCCGCCTCGTACTCCAGGTGCCGGTAGCCCACGGCCGCCCGCTCCCGGATGACCGTCAGGCCGGTGTCCTTCAACACCGGGTCGCTGTCGATGAGTTGGGCCAGCCAGTCGTTGATCGCCGGGGTCGCCTCCATGTAGGCGGCCGACAGCCCGCGCATGAAGCCCATGTTGAGGACGGACAGGGCCGTCTTCACGTAGTGCTTCTCGGGGTGGGAGCTGTTGAAGAAGGTCCGGATGGACTGCTGGGCCAGGTACTCGTCGTCGCCCTCGCCCAGGCACACGAGGTGGCCGCGGGCGACCTCGGCGGCGAAGGTGACGGTGAGCTTGTTCCACCACTGCCAGGGGTGGACCGGGATAAGGAGGTAGTCGGCCGGGTCGAGGCCGCGGTCGCGCAGGACGGAGTCGAACCGCTCTACGGTCTCCTCGCCCAGCTCGCTCCGTACGAAGGACTCGTACTCGATCCCGACCCCGGCCGTGAACGCCGCCCGCGAGCGGTGCGCGGCCAGCCACACCAGGCGGACGGGGCTCGCGGTCTCGGGCGCGTACGACAGGTACTCGTGGATCCCGAAACCGAGCCGCCCGTTGTTGGCGACGAAGCAGGGGTGGCCCTCGGTCATCCCCGTCTCGATCTCCTGGAAGCCGCCGTTCACCAGCTCGGCGACCGGGGTCTGCGGCTTGCTGAGTTTGAAGCAGGTGCCGGAGAGGGTGGAGGAGATCTCCTCCAGGTAGACCGGGAGGATCTCGTCGCTCAGGCCCAGCGCCTGCCTCAGCTCGATGAAGAAGTCCAGTGCGGCGAGGGGGAGTTCGGCGCCGTCGCGGGTGCGGGTGAGGGATCCGGCGTCCACCTGCCAGTGGTCGAGGGCGTGGCGGGCGGCGGTGAAGCGGTAGCGGGTCAGACCGTCGTCGCTGCGGACCTCGAAGCCACCGTCGGCGGTGGCCTCGGGCGTGATGAGCCGCTCGTGGGCGAACTCGGCGAGGGCCTTGCGGATGAGCAGGCGGTTGGCCTTCTCCCAGTGCTCGGGGGAGAGGTGGGCCACGGCGTCGGCGAGGGTCATATGGCCACCCCCGTCGCGATGAGACTGTCCCTTTTCTCGAGGAACTGCTCTCGGGTGCAGAAGCTCAGCAAGGCCTTCTTCTCCGGCTTCTGGATCTCGTACGCGGGCACGAATCCGACGGCTTCGTTCAGGGCGTGGACGGCCTTGTTGGTCACGTCCGGCTCGACGACGACGCGCCGGGTCGCCGGGTCCTCGAAGAGGCGGGCCATCACGGCGGTGATGACCGACCGGGTGAACCCGTGCACGGGCCGGTCGGTGGCCGGAGTCAGGAAGTGCATCCCCACGTCACCGGGCAACGGCTCGTACAGGCCGACCAGTTCGCGGTGGCGGGGGTCGTAGTACTCCATCAGGAAGGCCGGCTCGCCGTCCCTCAGCCCGAGCAGCGCGTGCTGGTGCTCGTCGGCCGCGATCTCCATATAGGCCCGCTCGACGTCCACCAGTGTCGCGTCCTGCATCATCCAGTAGGCCGCCTTGGGGTGGGTGAGCCAGGAATGCAGGAGCTCGGCGTCCTTCAGGGGGTCGAGGGGGCGGAAGGCGAAGGTGCCCACCTGTGGGGCGGGGGTCATGGGTGACTCCTTGAGCGCATGGTTCGGTCGTCGAGGGCGAGTGATGGAGGCGTCGATGTCTTTCGGTGCGAGTTTCACGAATACCGCACCGCGATTCTCCAGTGACTACTAGCGTTGAGCGCATGGGGGAACATTGCGTGAAGCGGGCTTACAAGTACCGTTTCTATCCGACGGTCGAACAGGCTGAACGACTGCTGCGGACCTTTGGTTGTGTCCGTAAGGTCTACAACCTGGCCCTGGAAGCTCGGAGCCGAGCCTGGACTGAACAAGGTCTCAGAGTCTCCTACGGACAAACATCGGCCATGTTGACCGAGTGGAAGCGAACTGAGGAGTTGTCTTACCTTGCGGAGGTGTCCTCGGTTCCCCTCCAGCAAGCCCTGAGACATCTGCAGTCTGCATTCGTGAGCTTCTTCGCCAAGCGCTCCGCATACCCGCGCTTCAAGTCCAGAAAGCGGTCCCGTGCTGCTGCCGAGTACACGCGGTCGGCGTTCACTTGGAGAAACGGTGAGCTGACGCTGGCGAAAATGACCGGGGCGCTTGACATCCGTTGGTCGCGACCGCCGCCGGAAGGGGCGGACCCTTCCACCGTGACAGTGTCCCGTGATGCTGCGGGGCGTTGGTTCGTTGCCCTTGTCGTCGAGGTCCGTCAGATGCAGAAGCCTCGAGTCGGCGGACCGGCCGTCGGGATCGATCTCGGACTCAACAGTCTCGTGACGTTTTCTACAGGGGAGAAAGTCTCCGCCCCTGGCTTCGAGAAGCGGGAACGCACCCGTCTGGCGAGGGCCCAGAAAGAGCTCGCTCGCAAGGAGAAGGGGTCGAGGAACAAGGCGAAGGCTCGGGAGAAGGTCGCCCGAATTCACGCCACCATCACCGATAGGCGCCGCGACTTTCTGCACAAGCTCTCTACGCGAATCGTCCAGGAAAACCAACTGGTCGCGATCGAAGATCTGGCGGTTCGGAATCTGATGGGCAATCGAAATCTGGCTCGGGCGATTTCGGACGTGTCGTGGTCGGAGTTGCGCGTCATGCTGGAGTACAAGTGTGCATGGTATGGACGTGAAGTGGTCGTTGTTGATCGGTTCTTTCCGTCCAGCAAGACGTGCTCGGCATGTGGCCTGATCCGTGGTCCGCTGCCGCTCGGAGTCCGCGCATGGACATGCGAGGGCTGCGGTGCCCAGCACGACCGGGACCACAACGCTGCACAGAACATCCTGGCCGCCGGGCAGGCGGTGTCGGCCTGTGGAGGCCGCGTCAGTCCTCAACGGAAATCCTCCGGACAGGCAGCGGGCGATGAAGCAGGAAGTCTCATGGTGCGAGCCGTGAGAGTTCCCGCCCCAGAGGGGCAGGAAGATGTCAAACGGCGAACTCCTGGAACGCGATGGACTTCTCGACCGGGTAGTACTCGCGGCCGAGCAGCTCACGGATGATGTAGCTGTTGCGGTACGCGCCCATGCCCAGGTCGGGGCTGGTGATGCTGTGGGTGTGAACGCCGGCGTTCTGCAGGAACACGCCCCGGCCGGTGACGTCAATCGCGTAGTTGCGGGCGATGTCGTGGTTGCCGTGGGTGTCGTAGCGCAGCCGGTCGCGGACGGGCTTGAGGAACTCGGGCTCGGTGTATTTGTAGCCGGTGGCCAGGACCAGGCCCTCGGAGGCGAGTTCGTAGTCCTTGTCCTGCTCCTCGTGGCGCAGGGAGAGGGTGTACGTGCCGTTCTCGTACCGGGCGCCGTTCAGCGAGGAGTTGGTGAGCAGCCGGGTGGGCACCGGACCGCCGAGGTTCTTCTGGTAGAGCAGGTCGAAGATCTCGTTGATGAGGTCACCGTCGATGCCCTTGAACAGGCCCTTCTGCTCGCTGGTGAGGCGGTAGCGGGTCTGTTCCGGCAGCGCGTGGAAGTAGTCGACGTACTCCGGGGAGGTCATCTCCAGCGTGAGTTTCGTGTACTCCAGCGGGAAGAAGCGCGGGGAACGGGTGACCCAGTTCAGCCGGTAGCCGTGGACGTCGATCTCGCTGAGGAGGTCGTAGTAGATCTCGGCGGCGGACTGACCGGAGCCCACCAGCGTGATCGACTCCTTGCGCTTCAGCTCCGCCCGGTGCTCCCGATAGCGGGAGTTGTGGACGAAGTCGCCGCCCAGGCCCTGGCAGGCCTCCGGCACGTGGGGCGGGGTGCCGGTGCCGAGGACCAGGTGGCGGGCGCGGAACACCTCACCGGCCGTGGTCCGCACCTCGTACAGTTCGGCGCCCTCGTCGTAGGTCACCTCGGTGACCGTCGTACCGAAGCGGACGTTGCTCAGTTTGTTCGCGGCCCAGCGGCAGTAGTCGTCGTACTCGACCCGCAGCGGGTAGAAGTTCTCGCGGATGTAGAACGAGTACAGCCGGCCCTTCTCCTTCAGGTAGTTGAGGAAGGAGTACGGCGAGGTCGGATCGGCGAGGGTGACCAGGTCCGACATGAACGGGGTCTGGAGGTGGGCGCCCTCCAGGAACATGCCGGAGTGCCACTCGAAACCGGGCTTCGACTCGAGGAAGACAGCGTCGAGTTCGTCGATGGGCTCGGTCAGGCAGGCCAGGCCGAGATTGAACGGGCCGAGCCCGATCCCCACGACGTCATGGGTTCTGGTCGGGTTGTCAGGACGCGCGGTCAAGGGACTCTCCCAGGTACTGCTCGGCGTGGCCGGCGATCAGGTCGAGTACGGCGGCCATGTCGTCGACCGTCGTCTCGGGGTTGAGCAGGGTGAACTTCAGGTAGTGGCGGGCGCCCACCTTGGTGCCGGCGACCACCGCGTCACCGGAGGCGAACAGGGCCTTGCGGGCGTACAGGTTGGCGCGGTCGATCTCGGACGGGTCGGTGACGGCGGCCGGGATGTAGCGGAAGACGAGGGTGGAGAGGGTCGGCTCGACCACGACGTCGAAGCGCGGGTCGGCGGCGAGCAGTTTCCAGCCCTCCACTGCCAGGTCGCAGACCTCGTCGAAGAGCTGCCCGATGCCGTCGGCGCCCATCACCCGCAGGGTCATCCACAGCTTGAGCGCGTCGAAGCGACGGGTGGTCTGCAGGGACTTGTCCACCTGGTTGGGGATGCGTTCGCGCACCATGCGCTGCGGGTTGAGGTACTCCGCGTGATAGGTGGCGTGCCGCAGGGTGCTCGCGTCCCTGACCAGGACCGCCGACGAACTCACCGGCTGGAAGAAGGACTTGTGGTAGTCGACGGTGACTGAGTCGGCGTGTTCGATGCCGTCGATACGGTCCCGGTGCCTCACCGAGGCGAGCAGCCCGCAGCCGTAGGCGGCGTCGACGTGCATCCACACGCCGTACTGCTCACACAGTTCGGCGATCTCCGGAAGCGGGTCGATGGAGCCGAAGTCGGTGGTGCCGGCGGTGGCGACGACGGCCATCGGGACGAGGCCGTCCTGCTCGCAGCGCTCCAGTTCGCGGGCGAGCGCGACGGTCTGCATGCGCTTGTCGTCGCCGACCGGGATCGACACCACGGCGTCCTGGCTCAGGCCGAGCAGTTTCGCGGACTTCTTCACGCTGAAGTGGCTGACCTCGGAGGCGAAGACGCGCAGTTTCGAGAAGGAGTCCGCGGCTTCCCGCCCTTCCCGTCCGGGCTTGGCCTCCTCACGGGCGAGCAGCAGCGCCTGGAGGTTGGACTGGGTGCCGCCGGAGGTGAACACGCCGTCGGCGTTCGGTCCGAGCCCGATGCGTCCGGTCGTCCAGTCGATGAGCTTGCGCTCGATGAGGGTGCCGCCGGCCGACTGGTCCCAGGTGTCCAGGGAGGAGTTGACGGCGGAGAGGATCGCCTCGCCGAGCACGGCCGGGATGACGACCGGGCAGTTGAGGTGGGCGAGGTAGCGGGGGTGGTGGAAGTAGACCGCGTCCCGGAGGTAGACGTCCTCCAGTTCGTCGAGCACCGCGGTGGTGTCGTGCAGCGGCCGGTCGAGGTCGATCCCGTCGATGCGGGAGGAGAGGGCGTCGACCGTGACGCCGGTGAACGGACGGGAGGTGGTGGCGAGTTTGGCCGCCACCCGCTCGATTCCTTCGGTCGCGGAGCGACGGTAGTGCTCCGCGGTCGTGTCGTTGAGCAGGTGCGAGCGCATTGCGGGTCCTCCGGTGGGGACGGTCCGTGGGGCGGGGGAGCAGGGCGGGGCCTCGGCTTCAACTTAGGTTAGCCTAACCAAAGTTGATCGGGTGAAACGCCACGGCTGCCGTGACCGGGGTCACTTCGGGTCCTGGCTGGCCCGGCCCGGCCCGGCCCGGCGTCGGAGGCGGCCCGGCACCGGCCCGGCGTCGGGGGTCGGTCGCGGTACGGCGTCGGGGATCGTCGGGGCCGGGGGCCGGGGGCCGGGGGCCGGGGGCCGGGGGTCGTCGCGGTCGGGCGCCGGGAGCCGTCGTGTGCCGGGCATAGGGGATCGGTCGGGGGATGAATCACTCCCGCTCGCGCAGCTGCTCCTCCGTCAGTCCCCGGCGCCAGTAGCCGACGAAGGTCACCCTGCGCCGGTCGACCCCCCGCTCGCGCACGAAGTGCCGACGCAGCTCCTTCACGCACCCCGACTCGCCCGCGATCCAGACGTACGGGCGCTCGGCGAGCGGAAGTTGGGCGTCCCGCAGCGCGTCGAGGGCCATGGGGGATCCCTCGGAGCCTGCCTCGTTCCGCACCAGCCAGGTGATCTCCGCGTCCGCCTCGGTCACCAGGTCCTGCACATCGGCGGCGTGCGGCACCTCCAGCCAGACCCGGGCGCGGGTGCCGGCCGGCAGCGACTCGACGATGCCGCAGACGGCCGGGACGGCGCTCTCGTCGCCCCAGACGACCACCAGGTCGGTGTCCACGGGTGGCCGGAAACGGATGGCCCGGTTGTCCGCGATCGCCGGACCCAGCAGCAGGATCCGGTCCCCGGCGGCGGCCCGCGCCGCCCACCCGGAGGCCGGGCCGGCCGGAGTGTGCAGCACGAAGTCGATGTCGATCTCGTCGGGAGCGCGACGCAGTGCCCGCAGCGTGTACGAGCGCATCACGGCCCGTACGTCGTCCGGGAGTTCACGCCAGCCCTGCCACCAGCCGTCACCGAGTTCGATCGGGACGGCGGGCTCGGCCTGGCCCGGGTGCGGGAGGAACAGCGACAGGGACTGGTCCCGACCGTCGGAGGAGAAGGCGTGCAGATCCTCCCCGCCGAAGGTCACCCGGACCAGAGACGGACCGAGCCGCCTCGTCCGTACGACCTGGAGGGAGAAGAAACGGAACGGGGCGGCTACGGCGGTCGTCATGGGGCAACTCCTGAATCGACGTCAGGTGCACGTACCTAGGGGCGTGGAGCGGGGGTGACACGCGGTTTCGCCGCGGGGCGCGACCAGCCTGAACCGGTCGACACTCGCCCCGCGAAGCTCAACCACCCCTGATCAACTGACCTTCTTCGCGTCCTCGATGGCCTTCGCGAGGTTCTCGACCATCGGCACACACTTGTCGTACGACAGGATCGGCTCGGGCGAGCGCGCGATGACCTGGCCGGCCTTGACCGCGGGCAGCTTCTTCCAGGTGGCCTCGGTGATGTCGGCCGGCTGGATGGTCGCGGTGCGGTCGTCCATCATGATGATGTCGGCGGGGTACTTGTCGACGTTCTCCCAGCTCAGCGTCTCGTACCAGCCGCCGGTCGCCTTCTTGGCGGACTCCGGGGGCTCGACGAAGTTCACGCCGAGGGCCTTGAAGTACTCCAGGTCGATGGAGAGGTTGGTGCCGGAGACGTAGAACGAGGTGTCCGCGGCGGAACCCGCCATCACCTTGATCTCCGGACGGGCCTTGGCGGCCTTGCGCAGCCGCGCGGAGGCGGCCTCGAAACGCTTCTTGGCGTCGGTGACCTTGGTGGCCGTCATGTCCGCGCCGAGCGACTCGGCCAGCTCCCACATGCGCGCGAGCGGCTTGGTCAGCTGACGGTCGAACACCGAGACGGCGACGCTCGGGGCCAGCTTGGCGATCTTGTCCTTCGACTTCTCGGGCACGTACCAGAGGGTGCCGGCGGCGTCGAAGGTGGTGGTGATCAGGACCTGCGGCGCGAAGGCCGCGTACTTCTCGATGTTGAACTGGTCCCACACGTTCCCGAAGACCGTCAGCTTGCTGACGTCCATGTCGCCGGCCTGGACGTCGGCCTTGCCGCTCTTCGTCGTGGTCGGGCCGAACACACCCTTGACCTCGATGCCGTAGTCGAAGAGGGCGGCGGCGACGCCGGTGAAAGCGACGATCTTCGTCGGGACCTCGTCCAGCTTCACGGCGGTGCCGCGGTCGTCCTTGAAGGTCCAGGGACCGGAGGCCTTGGCGGGCGTCGTCGAGCCCGAGCCGCCGCTCTCCGAGTCGCCGTCACCACAGGCGGCCAGGAAGGCGCCGAGCCCGAGCGCGCCGCCGGTGGCGAGCAGGCCGCGGCGGGAGAAGTTGGCGGTTCTGGCGTTCGGCATGGATGGGTCTGCTTTCGTGCGTATGGGGGCGACTGGGTACACGCCAACGATGGGTGGCGGAATGAGGCTTAGGTTAGCCTAACCTTCCATTTTGTCCAGAGGGCACCCGGCCTCCTGTTCCCGAATCACGGGGAGCGATGCCCGGCATACCGGTAAAGTCCGTGCAATGCCGAGAATCAAGGTCAGCGTGATCGTCCCTGTCCACAACACCGGCAAGTACGTTGACGATTGCGCGCCGTCGCTGCTGGGGCAGAGTCTGCCCGCCGACGAGTACGAGGTGATCTACGTCGACGACGGGTCGACGGACGACACACCGGGCCGGCTGGAGAAGATCGCGGTCGCGCATCCGAACGTCCAGGTGCACACCATGGCGAACTCGGGGTGGCCCGGTGCGCCGCGCAACCTCGGTATGCGGCACGCCCAGGGGGAGTACATCCAGTTCGTCGACCACGACGACACGCTCGGGCCCGAGGCCCTGGAGCGGCTGTACGAGCACGCGACGCGCAACGACGCCGACGTGGTGATCGGCAAGATGTCCACCAACATGGCGCGGCCCAGGCGGCTGTTCCGGCACACGGTGGACAACTGCACGATCGAGAACGACGAGTTGATGCAGAGCCTGTCGCCGCACAAGATGTTCCGGCGGGCGTTCGTGGAGTTACACGGGCTGCGGTTCCCGGAGGGGCCGTGGATCATGGAGGATCTGGCCTTCGTCAGCGCCGCCTACCTGAAGGCCGAACGGATCTCGATCCTCGCCGACTACCCCTGTTACTACTGGATGAAGAGGGACGACGGCGGCAACAACACCCGGCACCGCTTCAACCCTCGGCACGGGTTCTGGCCCAACCTTCGCTCCATCGTCCGCCAGATCAAGGACGGCACCACCCCTTCCGACGACATCGACGCGCTGCAGAACCGGCTGCTGCACCGCCTCTACCACGTGGAGATCCTCTCGAGGACCCGTGAGCCCGAGATCCTGCGCGAGGACCCGGCCGAGCAGCGGCTGCGCTTCGAGGCGGCCCGGGAGGTGGCGCGGGAGGAGTTCCCGGCCGCCGTGCGGGAGGCACTGCCCGCGGTGTCCCGGCTGCGGGCCGCGCTGCTGGAGCGCGGCGACTTCGACGGGGCGGTGGCGCTCGCGGAGCGCGTCCGCGACGTGACGGCACGCGGCAAGGTAGGCGAACCGCGGTGGGAGGACGGCTGTCTGGTCGCCGATGTCACCCTGGACCTGCTGCGCGGGGACGGCGAACCGCTGGTCCTCGTCGAGCGGGACGGGACGTGGTGGCTGGACCCGGAGCTGCTGGACGGGGTGCCGGGGACGGAGGACGGCTGGGAGGTTCCCGATCCGTTCCGGCGGGCTTGCGCGGAGCTGGTGGTGAAGGACCGGGACCGGGAGGACTGGTGGTACCCGGAGGGCGACCCGGAGGTGCGGCTGGAGCCGCTCGCGGAGGGGCGGTCTCGGCTCGTCGTGTCGGGGCGGCTGCGCCTCGACCCGGAGCGGCTGGCAGGCGGTCGGCCGCTGGAGCGCGGGGTCCACGACGTGTGGGCGCACGTCCAGCTGCTGGGCGTCGACCGGATGGTCCGGGTGACGGGCGACGGCACTCCGGGCGACCCGGCCGCGGGCCCGGCGCTGACCGGCGGGCGGCTCGCCCTGCCGTACTGGACCAAGGGCAAGGGCCAGCTCGCCCTCGATCTGGACCAGCGCCTGCGAAGACTCGGGCCCGACACGGAGGGTGTCGTCTCCGCGAACACCGCGCGTGCCCGGCGGTCGCTCGGGCTGCCGTACATGGCCGCCGCGGGGGGCGCCCCGCTTCCCGTCCAGGTCACCGTGTCCACCCTGACGGTCGAGGCCGAACTGGCCTCCGGAGCCGACGGGACGGCACGATTACGCCTCCCCGCCCGCCTCGAGCTCCCGGCCGGACGCCACCCGGTCACCTTCCCGAAGGCGGAGACCCCGGTCGCGTACGCCGTCGTCCGGGACGGCTCCCCGCTGCGGCTGGAAGGCCCGGCGTACGAGGCCGGCGCCGGGCGTCGGCTCCGGGACGCGGTCGCGGACAACCGGCGGGTCCGGCGTCTACGGCGGCGATTGGGCCGGTAGGGCCGTGCGGGAGACCGTGCTCGGCGGCCGACTTACGGCAGTTACCGGCCCGCGCCTGCCCTCCGGCGGGCGGCACGGGCCGACGACCGGATTCAGCCCACCAGCCCCAACTCCCGCGCGATCAGCATCCGCTGGACCTCGCTCGTGCCCTCGCCGATCTCCAGGATCTTGGAGTCGCGCCACATGCGGGCGACCGGGTACTCGTTCATGAAGCCGTAGCCGCCGTGGATCTGGGTGGCGTCGCGGGCGTTGTCCACGGCGATGGTCGAGGAGTACAGCTTGGCGAGGGCGGCCTCCTTCTTGAAGGGGTCGCCGCTCACCAGGCGGGAGGCCGCGTCACGCCAGGCGAGTCGGGCGGTGTGCGCCCGCATCTCCATGTCGGCGAGCTTGAACTGGATGGCCTGGTTGGCGCCGATCGGACGGCCGAAGGCCTCCCGTTCCCGCGCGTACTTCAGTGACTCGTCCACACAGCCCTGGGCCAGGCCGGTGGCGAGTGCCGCGATGGCGATCCGGCCCTCGTCCAGGATGCGCAGGAACTGGGCGTAGCCGCGGCCCTCCTCGCCGAGCAGGTTCGCCGCGGGGACCCGTACGTCGGAGAAGGACAACTCGCGGGTGTCGGAGGCGTTCCAGCCGACCTTCGAGTAGGGCGCGGCGACCGTGAAGCCGGGGGTGCCCGACGGAACGATGATCGCGGAGATCCGCGGGCTGCCGTCCGGCTTGCGGCCGGTCACCGCGGTGACCGTGACCAGGCCCGTGATGTCCGTGCCCGAGTTGGTGATGAAGCACTTGGTGCCGTTGATCACCCATTCGTCGGTGTCCGGGTCGAGCCGGGCCGTCGTCCGGGTGGCACCCGCGTCCGAACCGCCGTCCGGCTCGGTCAGGCCGAACGCGCCCAGCGTCTCGCCGGAGCACAGACGCGGCAACCACTCCCGCTTCTGGGCCTCGGTGCCGAAGAGATGGATGGGCATCGCGCCCAGCGAGACGCCCGCCTCCAGGGTGATCGCCACCGACGAGTCCACCCGCGCCAGCTCCTCCAGCGCGATACCCAGAGCCAGGTAGTCGCCGCCCATGCCGCCGTACTCCTCCGGGAACGGCAGCCCGAACAGCCCCATGCGGCCCATCTCGCGGACGATCTCGTACGGGAACTCGTGCCGCTCATAGAAGTCGCCGATCTTCGGCGCCACCACGTCGTGCGCGAACTCCTCGACGGTACGGCGGAGTTCTTCCAGTTCGGGGGAGAGACGGTGGTCCATGACGGTCACTGCTCCTTGCGGCTTTCGGGGTCCTCGTGGGACAGGGCTCGGACGGTGCGGGACGGGCTGGGTCGGCCCAGTCGGTCGGCCATCCACAGGCTTGTGGCGATGAGACGGTCGAGGTCGACTCCGGTGTCGATGCCGAGCCCCCGCAGCATCCACACGAGGTCTTCGGTGGCGAGGTTGCCGGTGGCGGACTTGGCGAACGGGCAGCCGCCGAGACCTCCGGCGGAGGCGTCGACCGTGCTGACCCCGTGCTGCAGGGCCGCATAGGTGTTGGCCAGCGCCTGGCCGTAGGTGTCGTGGAAGTGCACGCCGATGACGTCGGTCGGCACGCCCTGCTCGTTGAGCGCGGAGAGGAGCGCGAGGACATGGCCGGGGGTGGCGACCCCGATCGTGTCGCCGAGGCTCAGTTCGTCGCAGCCCATGTCCCGCAGCGCCGTGCACACGCGGACCACCTGGTGGACGGGGACCGGCCCCTCCCAGGGGTCGCCGAAGCACATGGAGACATAGCCGCGCACATGGGCGCCCTCGTCCTTGGCGCGGGCCACGACCGGCTCGAACACGGCCAGCGACTCGTCGAGCGTCCGGTTGAGGTTGGCCTTGGCGAAGGACTCCGTCGCGCTGGCGAACACGGCCACCCGGGTCGCGCCGAGGGCGAGCGCCCGTTCCAGGCCACGGTCGTTCGGCACCAGCACCGGGAGATCCACGGGCAGCTCGCTGACCAGGGGGAACAGTTGCTCCGCGTCGGCCAGTTGGGGCACCCACTTCGGGTGTACGAAGCTGGTGGCCTCGATCGTGGTCAGTCCCGCGCCGGCCAGTCGGCGGATAAACTCGGACTTGACCTCCGTGGGGACGGTCGCCTTCTCGTTCTGCAGTCCGTCGCGGGCGCCGACCTCGTGGATGCGTACCCGCGCGGGCAGGTTCGGTGCCGGTACGGCCATGGGGAGCTGCTGGGTGGTCATTCCGCCTCCTCGTGCGGCGCGATCACGGCGAGCACCTGGTCCATGGCGACCGTCGTGCCCGGTACGACGTCCAGTTCGGCGACCGTGCCGGCGTGCGGGGCGGAGATGACGTGCTCCATCTTCATCGCCTCGACGACCAGCAGGCTCTGGCCCGCCGTCACCTCGTCGCCGACGGCGACCTTCACGACGGTGACCGTGCCGGGCATGGGCGCGGTGAGCGAGTCGGCGCCCTCGTGGGCCCCGCGGTTGAGGGACGCGGCGACCGGGTCGTGGTCGCGCACCTGCCAGGAGTCGCCGTCGCGGCCCAGCCAGGTGCCGTCCGGCAGGGCGGCGAAGGTGTGGACGGTGCCGTCGAGGCGGAGGACGAACGGGGCTTCCCGTCCGGCGCCCGGGAGCCGGCTCGCGGCTGCCCGCAGGGGGGTCTCGGTGCCGTCGGGGAGTAGCTCGACGCCGCCGTCCGGCGCGGTGCGGACCCGGACGGTGACCGGGTCGTGGCCCGCGATCCGCAGGTGGTGCTCCGTCCACGCCCGGGTACCGCCCAGACGCCAGCCGTCCGGTACGGAGAACGGATCGACCCAGCCGGATCCCGAGCCGGGCCCGACGGTCGGCGCGGGGGCGAGGGCGGCGTGACGCAGCAGCGCCGCCGCCGTGTAGACCTCCGGCGGCACGTCGGCCGGTACGAGCCCGTCCACCTCCCGCTCCACCAGCCCCGTGTCCAACTCGCCCGCCACGACCGCCGGATGCGCCAGCAGCCGCCGCAGGAACCCGGCGTTCGTCTGCACGCCCAGCGTGACCGTCCCCGCGAGTGCCGCCCGGAGCTTCCTGAGCGCGGTCTCCCGGTCCGGCCCGTATGCGATCACCTTGGACAGCATCGGGTCGTACAGGCTGCCGACCTCGGTGCCCTCGCTGAGGCCGGAGTCGGTGCGTACGCCGTCGCCCTGGGGTTCGTGGAGCTGGAGCACCGTGCCGCCGGAGGGGAGGAAGCCACGCGCGCCCTCCTTGACGGACACCGTCTCGGCGCAGAGGCGGGCCTCGATCGCGTGCCCGGTGAGGCTGATGTCCTCCTGCCGGTACGGCAGCGGCTCGCCCGCCGCGACCCGCAGCTGCCACTCCACCAGATCGAGGCCGGTGACCAGTTCCGTGACCGGGTGTTCCACCTGGAGGCGGGTGTTCATCTCCATGAAGTAGTACGACGTCGGGTCGCCCCCGGGGACGATGAACTCGACCGTGCCCGCGCCCGCGTACCCGCACGAACGGGCCGCCTGGACCGCCGCCTCGCCCATCGCGGCCCGGGTCCGTTCGTCCAGCAGGACGGACGGCGCCTCCTCGATGAGCTTCTGGTGGCGGCGCTGCAGGGAGCACTCGCGTTCGCCCAGGTGGATCACCTGGCCGTGGCCGTCGGCCAGGACCTGGATCTCGATGTGCCGGGGCCGGTCCACCCACCGCTCCACGAGCAGCGTGTCGTCCCCGAAGGAGGCGCGGGCCTCGCGGCGGGCGGCGGCGATCTCGTCGGCCAGCAGCGAGGGGTCGCGCACCAGCCGCATGCCCTTGCCGCCCCCACCGGCGGAGGGCTTCAGCAGGACCGGGACGCCGACCTCCCGGGCGGCGTCGGCGAGTTCGGCATCCGTCAGCCCGCTGCCGCTCGACCCGGGCACCACCGGCACCCCGGCCGCCCGCACCGTCTCCTTGGCGCGGATCTTGTCGCCCATGAGGGCGATCGCCTCGGCCGGCGGCCCGATGAACACCAGTCCGGCGTCGGCGCATGCCCGCGCGAACCCGGCGTTCTCCGCCAGGAAGCCGTATCCGGGGTGGACTGCCTGGGCGCCGGTGCGCTCGGCCGCCGCCAGGAGCCGCTCGATCGACAGATAGCTCTCGGCGGCGGGCGCCGGACCGAGCCGGACGGCCGTGTCGGCCTCCAGGACGTGCCGTGCGTCGGCGTCCGCGTCGGAGTAGACGGCCACCGAGCGGACACCGAGCGAGCGCAGGGTGCGGATCACGCGGACGGCGATCTCGCCGCGGTTGGCCACGAGGACCGTGTCGAACATCGTCTGGCGGTGCGTCGTCTGGCGGTACATCGTCGACAAGTCCCTCACATCCGGAAGACGCCGAACTGGGGCTCGCCCAGTGGCGCGTTGGCACAGGCGGTCAGGGCGAGACCCAGCACCTGCCGGGTGTCCAGCGGGTCCACGACCCCGTCGTCCCACAGCCGGGCGGTGGCGTAGTAGGCGTTCCCCTGGCGCTCGTACTGCGCGCGGATCGGCGCCTTGAAGGCCTCTTCCTCCTCGGCGGGCCAGGTCTCCCCGCGCGCCTCGGACTGGTCCCGTTTGACGGTTGCGAGGACGGAGGCGGCCTGCTCGCCGCCCATGACCGAGATCTTGGCGTTGGGCCACATCCACAGGAAGCGCGGGGAGTAGGCCCGACCGCACATGGAATAGTTGCCGGCGCCGTACGACCCGCCGACGACGACGGTCAGCTTGGGGACGCGGGTGCACGCGACGGCCGTGACCATCTTGGCGCCGTGCTTGGCGATGCCGCCGGCCTCGTAGTCCTTGCCGACCATGAAGCCCGAGACGTTCTGCAGGAACAGCAGCGGGATGCCGCGCTGGTCGCACAGCTCGATGAAGTGGGCGCCCTTCTGCGCGGACTCGGAGAACAGGATGCCGTTGTTCGCGACGATGCCGACGGGGTGGCCGTGGATGCGGGCGAAGCCGGTGACCAGTGTCTGCCCGAACTCTGCCTTGAACTCGGCGAAACGGGAGCCGTCGACCACGCGCGCGATGATCTCGCGTACGTCGTAGGGGGTGCGTGAGTCGACCGGTACGGCGCCGTACAGCCCGTACGGGTCCACCTTCGGCTCGACCGAGGGCCGGACCTCCCAGGGGAGGGCGCCGCGCGCCGGGAGGGTGGCGGCGATGTTCCGCACGATCCGCAGGGCGTGCGCGTCGTCCTCCGCGAGGTGGTCGGTGACGCCGGACACCCGCGAGTGGACCTCGCCGCCGCCCAGTTCCTCGGCGGTGACGACCTCGCCGGTGGCCGCCTTCACCAGCGGAGGACCGCCGAGGAAGATGGTCCCCTGATTGCGGACGATGACGGCCTCGTCGCTCATCGCCGGGACGTACGCGCCACCCGCCGTGCAGGAACCGAGCACCGCCGCGATCTGCGGGATCCCCGCCCCCGACATCCGGGCCTGGTTGTAGAAGATCCGCCCGAAGTGCTCGCGGTCCGGGAAGACCTCGTCCTGCATGGGCAGGAAGGCCCCGCCGGAGTCGACCAGGTAGACGCAGGGGAGGCGGTTCTCCAGGGCCACCTCCTGGGCCCGCAGGTGCTTCTTCACCGTCATCGGGTAGTACGTGCCGCCCTTGACGGTGGCGTCATTGGCGACGATCACGCACTCACGCCCGCTGACCCGCCCGATCCCGGCGATGACACCGGCGGCCGGCGCCTGCCCCTCGTACATCCCGTCGGCGGCGAGGGGCGCCAGTTCCAGGAAGGGCGAGCCCGGGTCGAGGAGGGTGTCGACCCGGTCGCGGGGGAGCAGCTTCCCGCGCGCGGTGTGCCGGGCCCGCGCCTGCTCGCCGCCGCCCAGCCGGGCTGCGGCGAGCTTGCCGCGCAGCTCCTCGACGAGCCCGAGGTGGGCTTCCTCGTTGGCCCGCCAGGCCTCCGACGCGGGGTCTTCCCCCACGCTCGAAAGGACTCGCGCGGGGGGACCCCCATCGCTGGTCAGCTCCGCTGCCTCGTGCATCCTGCGATCCCCTCACCCAGCGACCGGACTGTTAATGAGCGTTAACCAACCCCTTCAGGTTAACGACCGCTAACCTCGCTGTCTAGAATTGCTTCCATGGCCACCAGAACCGACGCCCCCACCCGCCGTGAGCAGATCCTCAAGCAGGCCGCGCGGCTGTTCGCCGAACGTGGCTTCCACGGCGTGGGCGTGGACGAGATAGGCGCCGCGGTCGGGATCAGCGGTCCCGGTCTCTACCGGCACTTCACGGGCAAGGACGCGATGCTCGCCGAGTTGCTGGTGGGGATCAGCGGCCGACTGCTGACGGGCGCGAAACGGCGTCTGCAGGAGGCCGACGGCGTCGCCCCCGGGGCGGTCCTCGACTCCCTCATCGAGGGCCATATCGACTTCGCCCTGGACGACCGGCCGCTGATCACCCTCCACGACCGCGAGCTGGACCGCCTGAGGGACAGCGACCGCAAACTGGTGCGGCAGTTGCAGCGGCAGTACGTGGAGCTGTGGGTCGGCGTGGTGCGCGAGGTGTACCCGGGACTGGACGAGCCGGCGGCGCGCTCCGCCGTGCACTCGGTGTTCGGCCTGCTGAACTCGACCCCGCACCTGGGGCGGGCGGGCTCACTGCCGGGCCGGGGGGCCACGGCGGAGCTGCTGCACCGGATGGCGCGGGGCGCGTTCGCGGCGGCCGAGTAGCGCCCCGCTCTTCGGCCACCCCCGACCCCGCTCACACGTGACGAGCATTACCTGAACGCGCCTTCCAACTCACCCCTACTCGCCGGTACCGTTAGGTGAGCAAGCGCTTAGCCGTCTGGAACCGCACTCATCGATTGAGGAACCCTCACGGCGAGCAACCAGGTACGCGAGAGCGGCGCCGGTTTAGGCGCAAGGAAGGGTGGCGGTCGTGCGCCGTACGGTGTTCAACGAGGATCACGAGGCGTTCCGGGAGACCCTCCGGGCCTTCATCGAGGCCGAGGTCGTCCCCGTCTACGACGAGTGGTTCGCCGCGGGCCAGGCACCGCGCGACTTCTACTACAAGCTCGCCGAGCTCGGCGTCTTCGGCATTCGCGTGGACGAGGAGTTCGGCGGCGCCGGCATCGACTCGTACAAGTTCGAAGCCGTGATGTACGAGGAGACCGCCCGCGCGGGCGTCCAGTTCGGCGGCTCCGGTGTGCACGTGCTGCTGGGCCTGCCGTACATCAAGATGCTCGCCACCGACGAGCAGAAGAAGCGCTTCCTGCCGAAGTTCGTCTCCGGTGAGGAGATGTGGGCCCTCGCGATGACCGAGCCGGGCACCGGCTCCGACCTCGCGGGCATGAAGACCACCGCGAAGCTCTCCGAGGACGGCACGCACTACGTCCTCAACGGCTCCAAGACCTTCATCACCGGCGGCGTGCACGCCGACCGCGTGATCGTCTGCGCCCGTACCTCCGCGCCCACCGCCGAGGACCGCCGGCACGGCATCTCGCTGTTCGCCGTGGACACCAAGTCCGAGGGCTACTCCATAGGCCGCAAGCTCGACAAGCTCGGCCTGAAGACCTCCGACACCGCCGAGCTGGCGTTCGTCGACGTCAAGGTCCCCGTCGAGGACCTCCTCGGCGAGGAGAACAAGGGCTTCTACTACCTCGGTCACAACCTGGCCTCCGAGCGCTGGGGCATCGCCTTCGGGGCCTACGCCCAGGCCAAGGCCGCCGTCCGGTTCGCCAAGGAGTACGTGCAGGACCGCACGGTCTTCGGCAAGCCCGTCGCCTCCTTCCAGAACACCAAGTTCGAACTGGCCGCCTGCCAGGCCGAGGTGGACGCCGCCGAGGCCGTCGCCGACCGCGCCCTGGAGGCCCTGGACGCCGGCGAGCTGACCCCCGCCGAGGCCGCCAGCGCCAAGCTGTTCTGCACCGAGGTCGCCCACCGCGTGATCGACCGCTGCCTCCAGCTGCACGGCGGCTACGGCTTCATGAACGAGTACCCGATCGCCCGTCTGTACGCGGACAACCGCGTCAACCGCATCTACGGCGGGACCAGCGAGATCATGAAGTCGATCATCGCGAAGGACATGGGTCTGTAAGGTCCGCGAAATTACCTGCCGGTAGAACTGACCCCATGAGTCAGGCACTACAAGATCTCCTCGATCTGCTCGACCTCGAGCAGATCGAGGAGAACATCTTCCGCGGCCAGTCCCGCTTCGCCGTGATCCCCCGGGTCTTCGGCGGCCAGGTCGCGGCCCAGGCGCTGGTCGCCGCCGGACGGACGGTCTCCGAGGACCGTCTCGCCCACTCCCTGCACGCGTACTTCCTGCGACCGGGTGACCCCGGCGCGCCCATCGTCTACACGGTCGAGCGGATGAACGACGGTCGTTCCTTCACCGCCCGCCGGGTCCTCGCGGTGCAGCACGGACAGCCGATCTTCGCCCTGTCCGCCTCCTTCCAGCGTTACGAGGAGGGCTTCGAGCACCAGACCGCGAAGCCCGACGCCCCGGACCCCGCCACGCTGCCCACCTCCGAGGAGCGGCTGCGCGGCTACGGCCACATCGCTCCCGAGGTCGTCGAGAGGTTCCTGGAGGCACGCGAGGCGATCGACCTGCGCTACGTCGACGAGCCGCCGTACGGACGCTTCGGCGAGCCGCGCGAGCCGCACTCCCAGGTCTGGTTCCGCACCAACGGCAAGCTGGCGGACGACCCGCTGCTGCACGTCGTCCTTGCCACGTACGTCTCCGACATGACCCTGCTCGACTCGGTCCTGCTCGCGCACGGGCGCGGGGGATGGGCCGTCGGGGACGTGGTGGGCGCGTCACTGGACCACGCGATGTGGTTCCACCGCCCGTTCCGCGCCGACGAATGGCTCCTGTACGACCAGGAGTCGCCGACCGCGCACGGCGGCCGGGGTCTCGGCCAGGCCCGCATCTACACGCAGGACGGCCGGCTCGCCATCTCCGTGATCCAGGAGGGCGTGGTCCGCGCCCCTCGGGAACGCTGAGGGCCGCTCGGGCGTAGGCGGCGGCTCCCCCAGCCCGGCGCCTACGCCAGTCCCGCCTCCGCCAGCAGGTACGCCGTCATCGGGTCGTAGTGACGCGGGCTGACCACGTTGTCGTCGAGCGGGACCGTCACCTGCACGGTGCCCTCCGCCTCGGCGAGGAAGAGCGCCGGGTCGTTGCAGTCGGCGTACCCGACGGAGTCCACGCCGTGCTGGCCCGCGTAGCCCGCCCAGCCGTGGTCCGCGACGACCAGGTCGGGCAGCGGGCTGCCCTCGTGCTCCAGCGCGGTGAGGATGGCACGCATCGGCTCACCGGAGTGGGTGTGCCACAGCGAGGCGCCGTGCTCCAGCACCGCCACGTCCGCGAACTGCACGACGTACCCCTCGTCCGTGCGCAGCCCCTCCGGGATGACGACGATCTCGCACCCGGCAGCGCGCAGCGCGGCGGCGGTGGCACGGTGCACGTCGAGCAGTCCGCCCGGGTGGCCGGTGGCGAACAGGACCCGCTGCCCTCCGTCGGCGGCCTTGCGCAGCCGGGCCGCCATCCGCTCCAGGCCGGCCACCGTCAGACCGGGATCGATGGTGTCCTGCCCGTACCGGTACCCGGGGTCGTCGTTCACCCCGACCCGTTCCGCCATCACCGCGAGCACGTCCTGCTCGTCGGTCCACCGGTCGCCGAGCTCCAGGCCGAGCCAGTAGTTGCGAACGCCGTTCGCCAGCTGGCGGTAATGGGAGAGGTTGTTCTCGCGCGGGGTGGCGACCTCGCCCGCGATACGCATCCTCACAAGGTGGTCGACAAGCTCGGCGCGGCTGGGTGTCCCGGGTATCGGCATGCCTCCATTGTGAGGCAGGCGACGGGGTCTTTCGTTTGGATCAGGCCGGATCAGGGAGCGGGGTCCGGGGGCCCCTCCCGCGCGAGCGAAGCCGAGCGTGGGGGAGCGGTGCCGGGGCCCGCGAGCCCGGCCTGATCCAAACGAAAGACCCTAGCTAGGCGCCACCTGGTATCCCGCGGCCTGGGGCGCGGGATACGCGGTGCTCACAGCCGCCGTAGCGCGAACCACAGCTCCATTCGTACGTCAGGGTCGTCCAGGTCCGCGCCCAGCAGGGCCGCGCACCGGGCGATCCGCTGCCGCACGGTGTTGCGGTGCACGTCCAGCGCCACCGCCGTACGGTCCCAACTGCCGTGCAGGGACAGCCAGGCCCGCAGCGTCTCCGGGAGCGCCGGGACGGCGGTGAGGGGCGCGAGCAGCGTACGGGCGTACGCCTCGGCCTCGTCGCCGGGGACCAGGTCGGCGAGGGCGGGGCGGGCCCCGTGGTGGGCCAGCGGGACGCGGGTGGCTCGGGCCCGCGCCAGCGCTCGGCCCGCCTGGGCGTCGGCGTCGGCCCACTCCCGCGGAGTGACGGCGGCGCTGACACCGAGCGTCCAGCCGGGTTGCGCGGCGACTTCACGACCGGCCGGCACGAGGATCCGTACGACGTCCCGGTCCAGGTCGACCAGCGAGGAGCCCAGCGCGGCACCGAGCGCGGCGGCGGCGACGGCGTCCGCACCCTCCGCGTGGGGTCGCGCGTGCACCACGACCCACCGCTCCTCGCCCAGCAGGGGGGCCACCTCCTCGGGCGCGGCCCCCAGCAGCAGCCGTACCAGCGCCGAGGAGCGTGCCGCCCCCGTGCCGCTGTGGTGCTCGCCGGTGAGCAGGGAGAGCAGCACCGCGGCGACGGAGGCGATGGTGTGGTCGCCCGGTTCGCGCCGCGGCGCCGCGACCCCGAGCACGAAACCCTCGTCGGCGCCGAGGGCGTAGGCGGCGAGATGGGTGCCGGCGACGGTGTCGGTGGCGGTCGTGGAGGAGCGGCCGGTGACGATCCGCGCGAGCCCGGCCAGCGCCTCCCGCACGGCGTCCCCTGGATCGCTGCCCGCCGCCGCGATCCGCGTGCCGTCCGGCCCGTACAGCACCGCCCGGCCTGCCGTCCGCCGGGCCAGCTGCCGCAGGACCGAGGGGACGGGGTCGGGGCGGGAGGTCGCGGCGGCGAGGCTCTGCTGGGCCTCCGTGACCCGGCGCAGTTCGGTGTGCCGGGCCTGCGCCATCAGCTGCCAGACCGCGCGGGCCACGCCCGAGAAGGTGGTCTGCGGCGGGACCTCGACCAGCGGCAGCCCGTGCGCCTCGCAGGCCGCGACCAGCGCCCGCGGCACCGTGTCGTGCACCGGCGCCAGCCCGAAGCCGAGGACCGCGCCGCCCGCCGCGACGATCCGGGAGACGTAGTCGTCGAAGTACTCCTCCAGTCCCGACGTCGCCCGACCGGGGGCGCCCCCGTCGGGCCCCGCCGCCTCCGGAACGTGCACGCCGGCCGTCAGCAGCAGCTCGCCGCCCAGCAGGTACGGATACGGGTCCGCCATCTCCGAGGTGTGCGCCCAGTGGATGACGATGTCCGGCTCGGACGGCCCCGCGATCTGGCGCAGGGCCAGGTCCTCGCGGGCCAGCAGCGCCGTGAGCGGCACGGGCGGCGTGGGCGGAACGGCGGGGTCCGGCATGGTGGACGTTTCCTCTGTCCAGCGAGGCTCGAATGGATGAAACGTACACTTCGCAGCCGCTTTCCGGCCACCTAGTGTCAGTCCTCGTCACCCGCCACCGAGCGTGCGCGAAGGAGAGCCCCATGGCCGTCGACTACACCGTGATCGTCGTCTATCTGGTCGGCATGCTGGCGATGGGCTGGTGGGGCATGCGCCGCGCCCGGTCCAAGAGCGAGTTCCTGGTGGCGGGGCGTCGCCTGGGGCCCGCCATGTACTCCGGCACCATGGCGGCGATCGTCCTGGGCGGCGCGTCCACCATCGGCGGCGTGGGGTTGGGCTACCAGTACGGGCTGTCCGGAGCCTGGATGGTCTTCACCATCGGTCTCGGCCTGCTCGCGCTGTCGGTGTTCTTCTCCGCCCGCATCGCCCGCCTCAAGGTCTACACCGTCTCCGAGATGCTCGACCTGCGCTACGGCGGCCGGGCCGGTGTGATCTCCGGCGTGGTCATGTGGGCGTACACGTTGATGCTCGCGGTGACGTCGACCATCGCGTACGCGACGATCTTCGACGTCCTCTTCGACATGAACCGGACCCTCGCGATCGTCCTCGGGGGCTCGATCGTCGTCGCGTACTCCACCCTCGGCGGCATGTGGTCGATCACGCTGACGGACATGGTGCAGTTCGTGGTGAAGACCGTCGGCGTCCTGCTGCTGCTTCTGCCCATCGCCGTGGTGAAGGCGGGCGGCTTCGGCGAGATGAGGGCGAAGCTCCCCACCGAGTACTTCGATCCGCTGGGCATCGGCGGCGAGACGATCTTCACCTACGTGCTGATCTACACCTTTGGCATGCTCATCGGGCAGGACATCTGGCAGCGCGTCTTCACCGCCCGCAGCGACACCACGGCGCGGTGGGGCGGCACGGTCGCCGGCACCTACTGTCTCGCGTACGCCCTGGCCGGCGCCGTCATCGGCACCGCGGCCAAGGTCCTCTACCCGAACCTGGCCAACGCGGACGACGCCTTCGCGACCATCGTGAAGGACGAACTCCCGGTCGGCGTACGGGGGTTGGTGCTGGCGGCCGCGCTCGCCGCCGTGATGTCGACGTCCTCCGGCGCGCTGATCGCCTGCGCCACCGTGGCCAACAACGACATCTGGTCGCGACTGCGAGGAACGGTGCGGGGGGTGGAGGGAGAGCGGGACGAGGTCAGGGGCAACCGCGTCTTCATCCTCGTCATGGGCGTGGTGGTGATCGGCACCGCCATCGCGCTGAACAACGTCGTCGAGGCGCTCACCGTCGCCTACAACCTCCTGGTCGGCGGCCTCCTCGTGCCGATCCTCGGCGGGCTGCTGTGGAAGCGCGGCACGGCCCAGGGCGCCCTCGCCTCCGTGATCGTCGGCGGTCTCGCGGTCGTCGGCCTGATGGCGTCCTACGGCATCCTCGCCAACGAGCCCGTCTACTACGGCCTGTTGTCCTCCCTGGCCGCCTACCTCGTCGTCTCCCTGGCGACCCCCGCGACCGACGCCACCGTCCTCGCCACCTGGCGCGAGCGCCTCGCGGGACGCTCACCCGAACCCGTGACCGAGTCGGTCCCGGCGCCCCAGTAGGGTCGTCACCAGGAGTGCATAGGCGTACATAGAAATGTATGGCTGTACATAGATTCACATAGATGTACATGTGCGATGAAGCGCAGGAAAGAAGGCAGTACCCCATGAGCAGCAACGAGACGCCCCGCGGCCCCGTCGACTCCTCCCGGATCCCGCGGTACGCCGGCCCCGCGACCTTCGCGCGGCTGCCGCGCCTCGACGAGGTCGGCCACGCCGATGTCGCCGTGGTCGGGGTGCCGTTCGACTCGGGCGTCTCCTACCGGCCGGGCGCCCGCTTCGGCGGCAACGCGATCCGCGAGGCGTCCCGGCTGCTGCGGCCGTACAACCCGGCGCAGGACGCCTCCCCGTTCGCGCTGGCGCAGGTGGCGGACGCGGGCGACATCGCCGCGAACCCCTTCAACATCAACGAGGCCGTCGACGCGATCGAGGCGGCGGCGGACGACCTGCTCGGTACCGGCGCCCGCCTGATGACCCTGGGCGGCGACCACACCATCGCGCTGCCGCTGCTGCGGTCGGTGGCGAAGCGGCACGGCCCCGTCGCCCTGCTCCACTTCGACGCCCACCTCGACACCTGGGACACGTACTTCGGCGCGGAGTACACGCACGGGACGCCGTTCCGGCGGGCGGTCGAGGAGGGCATCCTCGACACCTCCGCCCTCTCCCACGTCGGCACCCGCGGCCCGCTCTACGGCAAGCAGGACCTCACCGACGACGAGAAGATGGGCTTCGGCATCGTGACGTCCGCCGACGTCATGAGGCGCGGTGTGGACGAGATCGCCGACCAGCTCCGCCAGCGCATCGGCGACCGCCCCGTCTACATCTCCATCGACATCGACTGCCTCGACCCGGCGCACGCCCCCGGCACCGGCACCCCGGAGGCGGGCGGCATGACCTCCCGTGAGCTGCTGGAGATCCTGCGGGGCCTGGCCGGGTGCCACCTGGTCTCGGCGGACGTCGTCGAGGTGGCCCCCGCGTACGATCACGCGGAGATCACGTCGGTGGCGGCATCCCACACGGCGTACGAACTGACCACGATCATGACCCGCCAGATCGCAGAGGCGAGGGCTCAGGAGAAGGCAGCGAAGTGACTCACGACCACGACCTGGTGCTGCGTCCCACGGCCGCCCAGACATCAGCCGCGCTGAACCCGCCCCCGGGGCGCAAGGGCGGAGACCTGGTCGTGGAGACGCTGGCCGGGCTCGGCGCGACCACCGTCTTCGGCCTGCCCGGCCAGCACGCGCTCGGGATGTTCGACGCGCTGCGCCGCTCCGACCTGCGGTACATAGGCCTGCGGGTGGAGAACAACGCGGGGTTCGCGGCGGACGCGTACGGCCGGATCACGGGCGAGGCGGCCCCCCTGCTCCTGTCGACCGGGCCGGGAGCCCTGACGTCCCTCGCCGCCCTCCAGGAGGCGGCGGCGGCCTCGGCGCCCGTGCTGGCGATCAGCAGCCAGATCCCGACGGCGGGCCTCGGTGGTGGCCGGCGCGGCTATCTGCACGAACTCCCGGACCAGTCGGCCTCGTTCCGGGGCGTGGTGAAATCGGTCCACACGGTCCGCGCCCAGTCGCAGATCCCGTCCGCGATCGCCGAGGCGTGGAAGTCGGCGCTCACCGCCCCGCACGGCCCGGTCTGGGTGGAGATCCCGCAGGACGTCCTGCTGGCCCCGACACTGATCCCGGTGGTGACGGGCGGCGACGCCTTCCCCGAGGAACTGCCCCCGCGCCCCGAACTGACGGCGGTGGCAGCCGACTTGCTGTCCCGCGCCGCGCGCCCGGCGATCATCGCGGGTGGGGGAGTGGTACGGGCGGACGCGTCGGGCAAGCTGAGGCAGCTGGCGGAGAGGATCCAGGCCCCGGTGGTGACCACCCCCGGCGGCAAGGGCGCGTTCCCCTGGACGCATCCCCTGTCCCTCCAGTCCTGGATCGAGGACCGGCACACCACGGACTTCCTGGAGGACGCGGACGTCGTCCTGGTGGTCGGCTCGGGGCTGGGCGAACTCTCCTCCAACTACCACACGTACAAGCCGCGCGGCCGGGTCATCCAGATCGAGGCGGACCTCGGCAAACTGGAGTCCAACCACCCGGCGCTGGGTATCCACGCGGACGCCCGACTCGCGTTGCAGGCGCTGCTGGAGACGGTGCCGGAGCGGGCGGACGCGTCGGCCCCGGAGCGGGTGAGCGCGGTCCTGTCCCGGGTCTCGGAACGCATCGCCGCCCAGGAACTCACCCTGGAACAGGACGTGTTGGCGTCGGTACGCCGGGCACTCCCCGCCGACTCCCCGTCCTTCTGGGACATGACGATCCTCGCCTACTGGGCCTGGTCGGCCTTCGACGCCAAGGGCCCCAACCACATGCACTCCGCCCAGGGCGCCGGCGGCCTCGGCTACGCCTTCCCGGCGGCGCTGGGCGCGGCGGCGGCCGACCCCACCCGCCCCGTACTCGCGGTCTCCGGCGACGGCGGCGCCCTGTACTCCATCGCCGAACTGGCCACCGCCCGCCAGTACGACCTGAACGTCACCTGGCTGATCGTCGACGACGGCGGCTACGGCATCCTCCGCGAGTACATGACGGACGCCTTCGGCGAGGCGACGGCGACCGAGCTGGCCCGCCCGGACTATGTGGCCCTGGCGGAGTCCTTCGGGGTGCCGGGGGTCCGTACGACCCCGGCGACTCTGTCGGACGACCTGTCGCGGGCGCTCGTGTCACCGGGCCCCGCGGTGGTCGTACTCCCGGCGGTGCTGCGGATGTTCGCGCCGACGCATCTCGGCTGAGGTGTAATCCGGTGTCCGACCACGCGGTGGCCGGGGCACACTGACGTCGCAGCCAGAGAGGCCTTCGTATGCGGAGCGCAGCCGACTTCATAGCGGACACCTACGCGCTGGGCGCGGGACCATGGACGGTGACACCCGTCGCCCGGGGTGCGCTCGGGCAGATCTGGAAGCTGGCCGGGAACGGCTCCTCCTTCGCGGCGAAGGAGTTGCTGTTCGGTTGTGACGAGGGGCAGGTCGCCCGGGAGGCGGCCTTGCGCGACGCCGCGGAGCGGATGGGTATCTCCTCGCCGCGACTGCTGCCGAATCGCGACGGCGCGCACGTATCCCGGCTCGGCCCCGAGTCGGGCGGGTCCTGCGTGAAGCTGTACGACTGGGTCGACGGCGGCAAGGCGGACGCCGCCGATCCGGAGATCCTGAGCTGGTGCGGCCGGACCCTGGCCCTGCTCCACCGGGTCGGAGAGGGCGCCACCGAGACACCGGACGCCTGGTACGAGGAGTGCCCCCGGGAAGCCGACTGGGAGAAACTGCGCCAGGAGACCAGCCGGGCCGGTATGCCCTGGTCGGACGCGCTGGCCCGGTTCGCCGCGATCCGGGCGGCGGAGCTGGCCTGCCACGTCACCCCGTCCGACCCGCACTCCCTGGTGACCTCACATCTCGACATGCGGCCCCAGAACGTTCTGGTCGGTGCGGCCGGTCCGGTGCTCCTCGACTGGGACAACGCCGGACCCGTCTCGGCGGAACGCGAGCTCGCGCGTGCCGTGTACGTATGGGCCGGCGGCAACGACTTCCGTGCCGATTCCGCACGGCGGCTGATGCGGGCGTACCGGGACGCCGGCGGCCCGGGGGTCATCAAGGGCCTGGACTCGTTCTCGATGCTCTTCGCGACGGACCTGAACTACGTCCGCGTACAGGCCGAGTGCGCCCTCGACCCGACCGCGACCGCCGCGCAGCGTGAGTTCGCGAGTGAGCAGGTCGTCGCCACCCTGCGCGGCCTGCCGGATCCGGCCGCCGTCTCCCGGCTCACGGAGACTGTCCTGCGGCTCGGCTGATCCGGCAGGCGCTGTCGGCGCCGGGTCCTACCAGATCGCCTCGACCCACTCCGGGTGGTCGATGAACGGGTTGCGGTTGTGCTGGTACGTGTCGTAGATGACCTGGTTGCGCTTCTCCTCGAAGGCGCTCGGCGGGTCCTCGTCGTTCCACTGCTTGAGCACCGAGAGCTTGCCCATGTAGGGGGCGCTGCCGTTGTTCACCTTCTCGTTGGGTTCGAGATCGGCGAAGCTGTCGTCGCCCTCGTAGCGCACGGCCATGTAGAGGATCATGCGGGCCACGTCGCCCTTGTCCGCGTCGCGCGGCTCGAAGGAGTCGGAGTCGGTGAGGCTGCCGCCCCCGCCGCTGACCGCGCTGCCGCCGTTGTCGAAGTCCTTGTTGCCACGGATGCTGTTGACCTGGACGTCCGCCGGGCGCAGGTGGTGCAGGTCGGTGCCGGGGCCGGTGACCTCGCCGAAGTCGCCGTGCGACTTGGCCCAGGTGTGCTCGCGGTTCCAGTCGCCGACGTCGCCGCCGTTGAGGGACTTGCTTCGCGAGACGCCGCTGTACAGCAGGATCACGTTGTTGCTGTTGTTCGGGTCCTGGTCGGTGGCCTTGAGGGCGTTCCAGACCGCGGAGTACGAGATCTTCGTCTGGCTGCTGATGATGGTGTGCAGGGAGGACTTGAGGCTCGTCCCCGTCTTGCCGATCGCGTTCTTGTAGTACGTCGTGTCGTACGCGGTCGTGGTGGCCGCGGCGGGGGTCGCGGTCAGCGCGGGGGCGGTGAGGCCGATCATGACGGTGGAGACGGCGAGCGCCAGGGGCTTCCAGCGGCGCGTGCGTATGGGGGTGACGGGCATCGCGAGTGTCCGTTCTACGCGGGTTGATTGAGCGGGCAATCGGGAGCGTGACATGGACATGAGCTGTTGTCCATGAAGCGGACGTGTCCAACAGATGACGGGGTCCGGCAATGTGGTCTTTGTCTACGCGAGTTGGCGCACCAAAACTCCCTCTGACCCGAAGGCCAGAGGGAGTTGGGGCGGTTCTGGTCAGCTGACGTCCGACGCGTCCAGGCGGTAGACCGTCGACTGGCTCGACTGGGACGAGGAGTCGGACTGGGACGAGGAGCTGGACTTCGAGTCCGACTGCAACTGCGACTGCGACTGCGACTGCGACTGCGACTGCGATGCCGAGCCGCTGCTGTACTCGCTCTCCTTCACCGCCGTCCCGTTCTTCTGCACCCACTGGGTGACCTCGGAGCTGACGCCGCTGCCGCCGCCGGGACCGCCGCCCATGCCGCTGCCGCCGACCTGGATGTAGTGCAACTCGCCTTTCCTCACGAGTTCCTTGAGCTTGGCGAGGGTCATCGCGTTGTCGCTGCCGGACCAGCCCCACATGGAGATGACGGGTTCGCCGCTGCTGAGGATGAGCTGCGCGGCGCTCTGCGAACTCGACACCGCCAGCAGCCACTTGGCGCCGTCCTGGTGCTTCTTCAGGTACGAGACGAGCTCGCTGCTCGCGCCGCCACCCATGCCTCCACCGCCCATGGCGCCCATGCCGCCCGGCTGACCGCCGGTGCCGCCCTCGGCTGCCGTACCGCCGTTCTCGCCGGTGGCGCCCGGCGGCGTAGCGCCCATCTCACCGGTACCGCCGGGAGCCTGGCCCGCGCCGCTCGGCGCGCCCGGCAGTTCGCCGTTGCCGCCGCCGGGCATCATCTGACCGCCGCCAGGCGCACCGCCCTCCTGGCCGGACTGTCCACCGGCCTGCCCGCCCTGCCGCGTGCCGTCCGGCATCTCACTGCCGCCGAAGCCGGCCCGGCCGCCGCCTGCGCCGCCCCCGCCGGGACCACCGCCGAAGCCGCTCCCCGTAGAAGGCCCGGCTGTCGGGTTGGTGCCCCCGCCCATGCCGCCTCCGCCGCCCGAACCGGACGGCACCGACCAGGCGTACGCGGCCGGGCCCGCCACCGCGGCGACGACCGCCGCGACCACCGAGGCCGCCAGCAGCCGTACCCGGTCACCGGAGCGGAAGACCAGCAGGCCCGCGATCGCCAGCGCCATGACCACCGCCATCGTCGGCCACAGCCAGGTGTTCCAGCCGGAGGACCGGCGCAGCAGCACCGCGGCCCAGACCGCCGTGACCGCCAGGGCGGCCGGCAGGACCCACGCCCAGCGCCGGTCGGCACGGAAGGCACGCAGCAGCAGCGCGCCTCCGCCGCCGCACAGCGCCGCGATACCGGGCGCCAGCGCGGTCGTGTAGTACGGGTGCATGGTGCCCTCGGCCATCGCGAACGTCAGGTAGTGCAGCGCGGTCCAGCCGCCCCACATGACCAGCGCGGCCCGGGTCGGGTCGGTGCGCGGCGCGCGGCCGCACAGGACCAGGCCACCGGCGCAGGCGATCGCGGCGAAGGGGATCAGCCAGGAGATCTGGCCGCCGAGGATGTCGTTGAAGAGACGTCCGAGGCCCGCTGTACCGGAGAAGCCGCCGCCTCCGCCGCCACCGCCCCCGCCGTTGCCCTCGCCGCCGAAGATCCGGCCCAGACCGTTGTAGCCCATGATCAGGTTCCAGGCGGTGCCGTCCGTCGAGCCGCCGATGTACGGCCGCGAGGAGGCGGGCACCAAGGACACCGCCGCCGCCCACCAGAAACTGGAGACGGCCAGGGCCACGGCGGCCAGGAGCAGGTTCACCGCCTTCTTCCGCCAGCCGAGCCGCGAGGCGAACACGTACACGGCGAAGACGGCGGGCAGCGCGATGTATCCCTGGAGCATCTTGGTGTTGAAGGCGAGCCCGAAGCACACCGCGGAGCCGATCAGCGGCAGCAGCCTGTCGGCGCGCACGGCCCGCAGCGCGAGCGCCGCGCCACCGACCATCAGCAGCACCAGCAGCGTGTCGGGGTTGTTGTCACGGTTGATGGCGACCGTGATCGGGGTCAGCGCGAGGACGAGCGCGGCGACGGCCGCCGCCGCGTGCCCGAACACCCGTTTCACCGACGCGTGCAGGATCCAGATCGTGCCGAGCGCGGCCGCGACCATGGGCGCCATCATCTGCCAGGTGCCGTACCCGAAGACCCGGCACGACAGGCCCATGACCATCAGCGCGAAGGGAGGCTTGTCGACGGTGAGGAAGTTGCCGGCGTCCAACGAGCCGAAGAACCACGCCTTCCAGCTCTGCGTGCCGCTCAGCACGGCCGCGCTGTAGAAGCTGTTCAGGCTCGAACCGGACAGGTTCCGGGAGTAGAGCGCCGCGGCCAGGATCAGGATCGCGATCAGGGCGGGCAACGACCAGCGAGGCGCCTGCGGGGGCACCGCGGGCGGCGCCGGTGGCGGCAGGTCGGGGGAGACGGTCGGGTGGGGGCGGGGATCGGTGGCTGAGGTCACCCCGGCATGATCTGAAGCGGGGGTGGGTGCCCGCTGTGCCGAACCTTGTGCCCTCCTGTGAATACGCGGAGGACGCGGTAACGCTTGTGCGACCTTCGTGCAACCGTTCGCCAATGCGTACAACCATTCCCTCGAACTCGTGCGTCAACTGGGCATGACTCACGGGATATCCATTCGCACGAGAGCGCTGGCCGCCGGTGTCGGCGCCGGGGTCCTCATCCCCCTCGTGGCCGCCGCCGCGCCCGCCGCCGCTGTCACACCGGCCGTCAGCTGTACGTCCGCCAAGGCGGGCCTCGCCGACAAGTTGAAGAAGGACATCACCACGGCCCTCGCGAACCGCAAGGGCACGATCGCGGTCGGTGTCTACGACCGCTCGACGAAGACCACCTGCACCCTGCGCGCCTCCACCGCCTTCGACTCGGCCAGTGTCGTGAAGGTCACCGTGCTCGCCACGCTGCTGTGGGACGCGAAGAAGCACAACCGGTACCTCACCGACACCGAGGCCTCGCTCGCCAAGGCCATGATCACCAAGTCGGACAACACCGCGACCAGCAAGCTCTGGAAGCAGTTGGGGCTGACGAAGATCAAGGGGTTCCTCGCCGCGGCCGGGATGACCCAGACCAAGCCGGGCGCGAACGGCTACTGGGGCCTGACCCAGATCACCGTCACCGACGAGCAGAAGCTGCTGAAGCTCCTCACCGCGAAGAACACGGTCCTGAGCGACAACTCCCGTGCCTACATCATCAAGTTGATGAGCCAGGTCATCTCGTCGCAGCGCTGGGGGACACCGTACGGAGTGCCGTCCGGGGTCTCGGTCGCCGTCAAGAACGGCTGGCTGCAGCGGGCCAGCAACGGCTGGCGGGTGCACAGCATCGGTGCCTTCAAGGGTGGCGGCCACGACTACATGATCACGGTGCTCAGTCAGGGCAACAGCACCATGAACTACGGCATCTCGACCATCCAGGGCGTCGCGAAGGTCGTCCACAAGGACCTGGCGGCGTCCTGACGCCTGCCGGACTCCCGTCGGTCACCGGCCGGTCCTACGGTGACCTCCATGCGCCTGAGAACCGTACTCGCCAGCACCTCCGCGGCCCTGGCGGCGGCCACCTGCCTGACCGCCGCCGGTCCCGCGAACGCCCAGGACAATCACGCCTGTTCGTCCAAAGTCTCCATCGACCGCTTCTCCGACGCGCTCGACAAGACGACCTACGACGGCACCTTCGTCGGCAACCTCTCCGCGCTCGCCGTGGACCAGGACGGCTCGCTCGCCGCTCTCTCCGACCGCTCCGCCCTGTTCCGCCTCGACGCGAAGACCCTCCAGCCCCGCTCCGTGGTCCCGCTCGCCGACGAGAACGGCACCGCCCTCGACTCCGAGGGCCTGGTGATCGACTCCGACGGCACCCGGCTGGTCACCTCGGAGACCGAGCCGTCCGTACGCCGCTACTCCCGCACCGGCCACATCCTCGACCGTCTCCCGGTCCCGGCCTCTCTCCGGGTCGCCCCGGCCGGCCGGGCCGTCTCCAACGGCACCTTCGAAGGGCTGACGCTGCTCCCGGGCGGGCACACCCTGCTGGCCTCCATGGAGTACGCCCTCTCCGGCGACAGCTCCGGCGCCGTCCGTTTCCAGACCTGGGAGCGGCACCGCGGGAGCTTCGTGCCCGCCGCCCAGTACGCCTACCCGGTCGACGCCGGCCTCGGCGTGCCCGAGGTGCGGGCCACCCCCGACGGCCGCCTCCTCGTCCTGGAACGCGGCTTCACCTCCGGCGTCGGCAACACCGTCCGCCTCTACCTGGCCGACCCGCGCCGCGCCACCGACACCAGCGGCGTCGAGAACCTGACGGGTCAGGCGGGCGTACGCCCGATCAAGAAGACCCTGCTCACGGACCTCGCCGCCTGCCCGACCCTGGGCGCCACGGCCAAGCAGCCCCAGCCCAATCCGCTGCTGGACAACATCGAGGGCATGGCGGTCACAGGCGGTGACGGCAGGGGCCGCCTGAAGGTGGTCCTGGTCAGCGACGACAACCAGAACGCCGCGCAGACGACGCGGTTCTATTACTTGCAGGTGCAGGTAACCCACTAGGGGCGCGGGGAACTGCGCGAGCAGCCACAGCGCCCCCGCACACGAAAAGCGCACCCGCACGAAAATGGCCGAACCAAGCGGTGCGTTTTGTTGCGGTGGGATGAAATCCGCCTCGTCTCGCGTTGGTTCCTTCCGGAACATCAGGTCGAACGGAGGGCACCCGCGTGGCAGCGCAACAGGGAGCGCGACAGGGCGAGACGCAGGGCTGGGCCCGCAGGCTAGCCGGATACGCCTGGCGGCACCCCAGGGACGTCGTCCTCGCCCTCGGCTCCTCGCTCGCCGGCATGGCCGTCATGGCGCTGGTCCCGCTGGCCACCAAGGTGATCATCGACGACGTCATCGGCGACCACACCCGGGACATGGCTCCGTGGGCGGGCGCCCTGATCGCCGCGGCCGTCCTGGTGTACGTCCTCACCTACATCCGCCGCTACTACGGCGGCCGTCTCGCCCTCGACGTCCAGCACGACCTGCGCACCGACATGTTCGGGACGATCACCCGGCTCGACGGACGCCGGCAGGACGAGCTGTCCACCGGGCAGGTCGTCGGCCGGGCCACCAGCGACCTCCAGCTGATCCAGGGCCTGCTCTTCATGCTCCCGATGACCATCGGGAACCTGGTGCTCTTCGTGATCTCCCTGGTGATCATGGCCTGGCTGTCCCTGCCGCTCACCCTGGTCGCGCTGGCCGTGGCCCCCGCCCTGTGGTGGATCGCCCGGCGCAGCCGCAGCAAGCTGCACCCCGCCACCTGGTACGCCCAGGCCCAGGCCGCCGCCGTGGCCGGCGTGGTCGACGGCGCGGTGAGCGGCGTACGGGTGGTGAAGGGCTTCGGGCAGGAGGACCAGGAGACCGGGAAGCTTCGCGAGGTCGGCCGGCGGCTCTTCGCGGGCCGACTGCGCACCATCCGCTTCAATTCCACATACACCCCGGCCCTCCAGGCCGTTCCCGCCCTCGGCCAGGTCGCGATGCTCGCGGTCGGCGGCTGGCTGGCGGTCCGCGGGCACATCACGCTCGGCACGTTCGTCGCCTTCTCCACCTACCTCGCCCAGCTCGTCGGCCCGGTCCGGATGCTCGCCGTGGTGCTCACCGTCGGCCAGCAGGCCCGGGCGGGCACCGAGCGTGTCCTGGAGCTGATCGACACCGAGCCCTCGCTGACCGACGGCACCAAGGAACTCCCCGCCGACGCGCCGGCGACCGTCGAGTTCGACGACGTCTCCTTCGGCTACGCCGACGCCCCCGGCGAAACCGCCGCGGTCCTGCAAGGCCTCTCCTTCGAGATCCGGGCCGGCGAGACCCTCGCCGTCGTCGGCTCCTCGGGCTCCGGCAAGTCCACGGTCTCCCTGCTGCTGCCGCGCTTCTACGACGTGACCCGCGGCGCGGTCCTGATCGGCGGCCACGACGTCCGCGAGCTCACCCTGGACTCGCTGCGGGCCGCGATCGGTCTGGTCCCCGAGGACTCGTTCCTCTTCTCGGACACGGTCCGGGGCAACATCGCGTACGGCCGCCCGGAGGCGACCCAGGAGGAGATCGAGAAGGCCGCCCGCGCCGCCCAGGCCCACCGCTTCATCGCCGAGCTCCCCGGCGGCTACGACACCAAGGTCGGCGAGCACGGCCTCACCCTCTCCGGCGGCCAGCGACAGCGCGTCGCACTGGCCCGCGCGATCCTCACCGACCCGCGTCTGCTGGTCCTCGACGACGCCACCTCCGCCGTGGACGCCCGGGTCGAGCACGAGATCCACGAGGCACTCCAGGAGGTCATGCGGGGCCGCACGACGCTGCTGATCGCGCACCGCCGCTCCACCCTCAACCTCGCCGACCGCATCGCCGTCCTCGACGGCGGGCGGCTCGCCGACGTCGGCACCCACGAGGAGCTCCAGGAGCGGTCCGAGCTCTACCGCCGCCTGCTCACCGACCCCGACGAACTCGGCGGAGTCTCACCCGGTCACGCCCGGCCGGCCGCACCCGCCGAGGACACCTCCGTACGAGACGAACTGGACGCCGAGTTCGACGCCGAGCGCGGTATCACGCCCCGGCTCTGGGCGGGGGAGCGTGAGCCCAGGGACGCGGCGATGGCGGGTACTCCGGCCACTCCCGAACTGCTCGCCCAGGTCGACGCGTTGCCCCCGGCGACGGACACCCCGGGCGTCGACGAGGCACGGGCGGTCGCCGCCGAGGAGTCGTACGGCCTGCGCAGGCTGCTGAGCGGCTTCGGCCTGCCCCTGCTGATCAGCCTGGTGCTGGTCGCCGTGGACGCCGGCATGGGCCTGCTGCTCCCGGTGATGATCCGTAACGGCATCGACGACGGCGTCAACCAGCTGGCCCTGAACGCGGTCTGGGCCGCCTCCCTCTTCGCCCTGCTCGCCGTGTCCGTCCAGTGGGCGGCGCAGATCGGCGAGACCCGGATGACCGGGCGGACCGGCGAACGCGTCCTGTACTCGCTGCGGCTGAAGATCTTCGCCCAGCTCCAGCGGCTCGGACTCGACTACTACGAGCGTGAGTTGACCGGCCGGATCATGACGCGGATGACGACGGACGTCGACGCGCTCTCGACCTTCCTGCAGACCGGACTGGTCACCGCGTTCGTCTCGGTCGTCACCTTCTTCGGCATCATGGTCGCCCTGCTGGTGATCGACGTCCAGCTCGCCCTCGTGGTGTTCGCGACCCTGCCGCCGCTGATCGTCGCCACGTTCTTCTTCCGCCGGGCCAGCGTGAAGGCGTACGAACTGGCCCGGGAGCGGGTGTCGGTGGTCAACGCCGACCTCCAGGAGTCGGTGTCGGGGCTCAGGATCGTGCAGGCCTTCCGCCGCGAGCACGACGGCAGCCGACGCTTCGCGGAGCGCAGCGACAGCTACCGCCAGGCGCGGATCCGGGGCCAGTGGCTGATCTCCATCTACTTCCCGTTCGTGCAGCTGCTGTCGTCGGTGGCGGCGGCGGCCGTACTGATCGCGGGCGCGGGACGGGTCGACGCGGCGACCCTCACCACGGGCGCGCTGGTCGCCTACCTCCTCTACATCGACCTGTTCTTCGCCCCCGTCCAGCAGCTCTCCCAGGTCTTCGACGGATACCAGCAGGCGACGGTGTCGCTGGGCCGCATCCAGGAGCTGCTCCGGGAGCCCACGTCCACCAAGAACGCCGAGGAGCCGCTCGACGTGCTGTCCCTGCGGGGCGAGATCGCCTTCGAGGACGTGCACTTCGCCTACGGCGAGGAGGAAGAGGCCCTCGGCGGTGTCGACCTGCGCATCCCGGCCGGGCAGACGGTCGCGTTCGTCGGGGAGACCGGCGCAGGCAAGTCGACCCTGGTCAAGCTGGTCGCCCGCTTCTACGACCCGACCGGCGGCCGGGTGACCGTCGACGGCACGGACCTGCGCTCGCTGGACCTCACCTCCTACCGGCACCGCCTCGGCGTCGTCCCGCAGGAGGCGTACCTCTTCCAGGGCACCGTCCGCGACGCCATCGCCTACGGCCGCCCGGACGCCACCGACGCCGAGGTGGAGACGGCGGCCCGCGCGGTCGGCGCCCACGAGATGATCGCCCAGCTCGCGGGCGGCTACCTGCACGAGGTCGCCGAACGCGGCCGCAACCTCTCGGCCGGCCAGCGCCAGCTGATCGCGCTGGCCCGCGCCGAACTCGTCGACCCGGACATCCTGCTCCTCGACGAGGCCACGGCCGCCCTGGATCTGGCCACCGAAGCCCAGGTCAACCAGGCCACCGACCGGATCGCGGGCCGCCGGACCACCCTCGTCGTCGCCCACCGCCTGACCACCGCGGCCCGCGCGGACCGCGTGGTGGTCATGGAACACGGACGGGTCGCCGAGGACGGCACCCACGAGGAACTGCTGGCCAGGGACGGGCGGTACGCCGAGCTGTGGCGGATCTTCGTGGGGGCACCGGAGCCGGAGGAGCCGGTCGGCGCCTCGCAGTAATGGCCGGATCGCGCCCGAAGAGGTGACATTCGCGCAACCATCCGACACACGTCCTGCGTCCGTACACCAGTACGTACATCGTCGCGGTACGGGAGGGACGACAGTGGACTGGGCTGCGATACGGCGCCGCCTCGCGCTCGGCATGGCCGTGCTGACCACCTCCGCGGTGCTCGCGCTCGCGGCGCCCGGGGCCGCCCAGGCCGCCGAGTCGTCCTGCGCCGGACGCAAGGTCAAAACGCTCACCTTCGCCACCGGCTCGGTGCGGGTCTACGAGCGGCGCGGCTGGGTCTGCGTGATCACCGTGGCCAAGAACCCAGGCCGTAAGCGGTACATGATGGTCAGCGTGCAGGCGCGCGGCCTGCGCCCGGTCGTGGACGAGGGGCAGTACACCCGCCACGCCGGCCCCAGGAAGACACACGCCGGCCAACGGTGCGTCCGCGTGAAGGGCGCGGTGGGCCGAAGCTCGGTCAGTTCCGGCTGGATTCTGTGCTGAACCACAGGTTTCCTACAGGGTTTTCCCCACCGACCCGCCATCTCCCCTGGTGCGCAAGGCACTTGCTCCGCTAGCTTCCGGCGGACATCTGTTTCACAGGGGAGGGTGCATGCGCAAGGCGCTCAGATGGCTGCTGGCGCTCGGGGTGCTCATAGGCACGCTGAGCACGGCGAGCGCGGCCACCGCCGCCGAGCCGGAGGCCACCGGGACCACCGGCACCACCGGGGCCGGCACGGTCACGGACATCAAGGACCGGCTGCTGTCCATACCGGGGATGAGCCTGATCGAGGAGAAGCCGTACACCGGGTACCGCTTCTTCGTCCTCAACTACACCCAGCCGGTCGACCACCGGCACCCGTCCAAGGGCACGTTCCAGCAGCGAATCACCGTGCTGCACAAGGACGTCTCCCGCCCGACGGTGTTCTACACCGGCGGCTACAACGTCTCCACGACCCCGAGCCGCCGCGAGCCGACCCAGATCGTGGACGGCAACCAGGTCTCCATGGAGTACCGCTTCTTCACGCCGTCCCGGCCCGCCCCGGCCGACTGGAGCAAGCTGGACATCTGGCAGGCAGCCAGCGACCAGCACCGCATCTTCAAGGCGCTGAAGTCCGTCTACACCAAGAAGTGGGTCTCCACGGGCGGCTCCAAGGGCGGCATGACCGCCACCTACTACGAGCGCTTCTACCCCCGTGACATGGACGGCGTCGTCGCCTACGTCGCCCCCAACGACGTCGTCAACGACGAGGACTCGGCCTACGACCGCTTCTTCACCACCGTCGGCACCAAGGAGTGCCGCGACCGGCTGAACGCGGTCCAGCGCGAGGCACTGGTACGCCGCGAGCCCCTGGAGAAGAAGTACCAGGCGTACGCGGCCGACAACGGCCTCACCTTCGGCACCATCGGCAGCCTGGACCGGGCGTACGAGGCGGTCGTCCTCGACTACGTCTGGGGCTTCTGGCAGTACAGCCTGCTGTCGGACTGCGACTCGATCCCGGCCGACGCGGCGAGGGCGACCGACGACGAGATCTGGAACTCCGTCGACACGATCTCCGGGTTCTCCGCCTACGCCGACCAGGGCCTGGAGACGTACACGCCGTACTACTACCAGGCGGGCACCCAGCTGGGCGCGCCGACGATCAACTTCCCGTACATCGAGAAGAAGTACATCCGCTACGGCTACCAGCCGCCCCGCAACTTCGTCCCGCGCTCGATCCCGATGAGGTTCCAGCCTCTCGCGATGCGTGACGTGGACACCTGGGTACGGCACAACGCCCGCCACATGCTCTTCGTCTACGGGCAGAACGACCCGTGGGGCGCGGAGCCGTTCCGCCTCGGCAAGGGCGCGAAGGACTCGTACGTCTTCACCGCCCCCGGCCTCAACCACGGCGCGAACGTGGCCGGTCTGGTCCCCGACCAGAAGGAGCTGGCCACGGCCAGGATCCTTCAGTGGGCCGGCGTGGCCTCCGCGTCCGTCCAGGCGGACCCGTCGGTGGCCAGACCGCTGGCGAGGTTCGACGCGAAGCTGGACAAGCGGGACGTGGAGCGCGAGCCGACGCTGCGTCCGTAACCGCTCCGCTCGCCAGGACAGCGACGGCCGACCAGCCCACGTGCCGGTCGGCCGTCGGCCGCCCAGCGCCCCGGCCCGCCCCGCCGCTCAGACCGGCCGCGCGCACCCCACCGGGTCGTCACCGCCGAGGTGGACGTACAGGGCCGTCGACAGCGGGCACTTCGCCCGGAGGTCGACGGCCTTCGTCACCCGGTACTGGGGTTTCCTCTCGCCCCGCCCGTCGCACGCCGTCTCGCGGACCCGCCCCTCGCCCACGGCGTAGACGCAGTCGCCGACGACGGTGCGGGGACCGCCCCCGCCGCCCGGGTCGCCGGGGTGCGGCGGTTCCAGGTTGCGCATGCAGGCGTAGCCCCGCGGCACGGTCCCGTCGCCGTCCTCGTCCGAGGCCGGGCGCCGCTCGCTGATGTGCAGCACGAAGTCGGTGGTCGCCGGGCACGCCGGACCGTCGCGCACCGTGCCGTCGTGCCGCGCCACCACCCGGGCCGCCGCCCGCTCACTGGTGCAGGGGACCTCGCTGAAACTGGTCGTGCCGAAGGAGCTGCACTCGTCGACCGCGAGGAACACCGCGCCGTATCCGACGGCCCGGGTCGGCGCCGCCGACGCCTCGCCCACCAGCAGGCCGTCCTGGCCGCCGCCGCCTCCCGTACCGGATACTTGGCATCCCGTCAGCAGGGCGGTGAGCAGCGCCAGTAGCGCGCACACCGCCACCGCGGAACATCGTTCGCGCATCGCCATCCCCCACACCCCGCCCAGCGTGACCCGTCGCGGCGGGGCCACGCCAGATGTGCGGGGTGCTTTGCGTCTTTCGGGGGTCGTGCGGTGATTGCGTGGCGTATGCGGACTACGTCTGGTACGACAACCCGTACCCGACCGGATACAGGACCCGCGCCGGATCGTCCGCCCGCTGTACCGCTACCGGCAGCTTTCCGCGTGGTCGGACCCGTCCCGCGATCACCCGGGCCGCCGCCCGCAGTTCGACGTCGGTCCAGGAGTACGCGGCCAGGAAGGCCGGTGCGGACGGCAGGTGGGCCACGTCGTACGGATTGCGGATCGCGACCGCCACCACCGGCTTCCCGGTCGCCACCAACTGCTCGACCAGCGTCTTCTGGCTACTGCTCGCCGAGACGTTGTACGTCCCGACCACCATCGCGTCCACCTCCCGCGCCGCCGCGACGGCACCGGCGATGGTGGCGGAGGAGGGGGCCGTGCCCGTCGGCAGGGCGGTGGCGGTGAAGCCCAGTTCGGTGAGGGCGGCGGCCAGCACGCCGGTGGGCGGCCCCGTCGTCCCCGACGGCGAGGCGGGGTCCGCGCCGACGACGAGCAGCCTGGGGTGGCGGCGCCGGGAGAGCGGCAGCAGGGCGCCCTTGTTGACCAGCAGTGTGGTCGTCCGCTCGGCGATCCGGTCGGCCGCCGCGAGGTGCGTCCGGGTGCCGACCGTGCGGGCGACCCCCGCCTGACTGACGTACGGCTCCTCGAAGAGCCGCAGCCTCGCCTTGAGCCGCAGCACCCGCAGGACCGACGCGTCCAGCCGCTCCTCGGTGAGCTCTCCGTCCCGTACGGCTTTCAGGACGGCGTTCCACGCGACGTCCAGGGAGGGCGGGTTGAGGAGCTGGTCCACGCCGGCCTTGAGCGCGAGCACCGGCACCCGGTCGTCGCCGTACTTGGTCCGCACGCCCTCCATGCCGAGCGAGTCGGTCACCACGACCCCGTCGTAGCCGAGTTCACCGCGCAGGATGCCGGTGAGGATCGGGCGGGAGAGAGTGGCCGGGTCGCCGGAGTCGTCGAGGGCCGGGAACTGGATGTGCGCGGTCATGATCGAGTCGATGCCGGCGCGGACGGCGGCCCGGAAGGGGACGGCGTCCAGCTTCTGCCACAGTTCCCGGCTGTGGGTGATGACCGGGAATCCGTAGTGGCTGTCGACGGCGGTGTCGCCGTGTCCGGGGAAGTGCTTGGCGGTCGCGGCGACCTTCGCGCCCTGGTAACCGGCGACCTCGGCGGCCACCAGAGCGGCCACCGCGTCCGGCTCGGCACCGAAGGACCGTACGCCGATGACCGGGTTGGCCGGGTTCACGTTCACGTCGGCGACGGGGGAGTAGTTCTGCCGGATGCCGAGCGCGCGCAGCTCCTGTCCGGCGATCCGGCCGAGGGTACGGGCGTCCGACCTCGACCGGCCGGCACCGAGGGCCATGGCGCCGGGGAAGAGGGTGGCGGGCTTGCCGACCCGGCAGACGATGCCGTGTTCCTGGTCGGTGGAGATGAGCATGGGCAGGCCGCGCGGCTGCTTCAGGGAGACCTGCTGGATCCCGTTGGACAGGGCGGCGATCTGGCGCGGATCCCGGGTGTTGTGCGCCCAGGTGAAGTAGATGATGCCGCCGACCCGGTACTTCGCGATCAGCTCGGCGGCCGTGCGGACGCCGAGTTCCTTGAGGTTGGCGTCGATGTCCGCCTGGTCCGGGGCGGTGGCCGAGTGGCCGTAGACCCGCGTCACGAAGAGCTGCCCGACCTTCTCCTCCAGCGTCATGCGGGAGACGAGGGCGCGGAGTTTCTTGTCGTCGGGGGTGGCCGCGGTGGCGGCGGTGGCGCCGGCGGTCAAGGTGACGGTGACGGCTGCGGTGGCGCCGAGGAGGGTGCTGCGTCTGGACGGTTGTGCGGTGCTTGCCGTGCCTCTTGTACTGTCCGGGCTTCCTGAGGTTCCTGTGCTTGCTGTGCCGGAGTCGCGCACGTGCACTCCTTCCCTCGTGAAGGAAACTGCCGAGGAGTCACGAATATCCGGGAAGTTTCTGCCAGTCAAGGGAGCGCGCGGGACTCGGCGAAGGGCCGCCACCGGCGCTGTTGGAGGGGGCGCGCCGATGGCGGTGTGCTGTCGGCCGAGGTACGGCGGAGAGGGTAAGTCAGCGTTCGCAGCCAGCAGCGAGGCCGACACCGCACCACGGTGACTCTCCGACAGCTTGCGGATTGGACGAGCGGGAATGGGGCGGGGTTCCCGGCTGGGGCCGGATTCCCCGGAAGTCGGTGCGCCAGGGGCCGATGGGTTCGAAGAGGCGCGTGCGCAGACCGCTTCGGGTCTTCGGGTCACTTGCTCGGGAATCTCGTTCGACGCCCCCGGATGTGTACGCGAGACTTTCCCGGGTTTCCACGAGGAGTTCGGGGCGCTGCGCGCGCGATGGTGAGAGGTGGCGGGAAGTGACCTTCAAGCTGGAGGGACCGGTCCTGGAGGGCACGTCGGTGCGTCTGGAGCCGTTGGAGCGGCGGCACGCGGCCGAGCTGGCGGTGGCGGCCGAGGAGGACAGGAGCAGCTACGCGTACACCTCGGTGCCGACGGCCGACGAGGTCGGGGAGTACGTCGACGCTCAGCTCGCCCGAGCGGCAACCGGGTGGATGGCCCCCTACGCGCAGATCTCGACGGCCACGGGCCGGGCGGTCGGCGCCACCGCCTACTTGGAACCGCGCTGCTGGCTGTCCGACGACCACCTCGACGCCGTGGAGGTCGGCTCCACCTGGCTCGCCGCCTCCGCCCAGGGCACCGGCCTGAACGCCGAGGCCAAGCTCCTCCTGTTCCGGCACGCCTTCGAGCAGTGGGGCGTGTCCCGGGTCGACCTGAAGACCGACGCCCGCAACGCGCGCTCCCGGGCGGCGATCCAGAGTGTCGGTGCACGCTTCGAGGGCGTGCTGCGCAACTGGTCCAGCTCCCGGGCACCGGGGGAGGACGGCCGGCTGCGTGACTCCGCGATGTTCTCGATAACGGCGGAGGAATGGCCGCACTGCCGGACCCGGCTGGAGGAGCGTGTGGCGAGGTATCCGGCGCGCGCGTAGCAGACGGGCGAAGGTCAGGCCGAGTCGTTGAGCAGTCGGGCCAGGTGCTCCCGACCGGCGTCCAGCAGGTCGGGCAGCGGCGCCGCGGCCTCGTACCACCGCTTCTCGTACTCCCAGCACAGCCAGCCGTCCCAGCCGTGCCGGGAGAGGACCTCCACGCACTCGGCGAGCGGGAGCACGCCTTTACCGAGCGCCAGCGGGGTCGTGTCCTCCGCCGACGCGATGTCCTTGACCTGGACGTATCCGAGGTGCGGGGCGAGGGCCGCGTACGTCTCCGAGGGCTGTTCGCCGCCCAGCCAGGTGTGCATGACGTCCCACAGCGAGCCGACCTGGCGGTGGCCGACCGGGCCGAGGACGCGGATCGCGTCGGCGCCGGTGCGGTGCGAGTCATGGGTTTCGAGGAGGATGCGTACGTCGAGGTCGGCGGCGTACTCCGCGGCCGTGCCGAGCCGCCGGGCGGCGGTCGCGTCGGCCTCCTCCCGGCTCTGCTCGGTGCCGCCGCCGGGGAACACCCGGACGTAGGGCGCGCCGAGGTCACGGGCGAGGTCGAGGAGCCGGCGGATCTCCTCGATCACGGGCTCGTCGTCGCCCGGCGCGGCCACCCGCGCGTATCCGGCGAGGCCCAGCACCGACACCCCCGCGGCCTTGAACTGGGCTGCCGCGTCGGCGCGTTGGGTGAGGTCGAGGCCGGGGTGCACCGGCTCCTCCGGATGGGCGCGCAGTTCGACGCCGTGATAGCCGTGCTTCGTCGCAAGGCGCAGGACGTCGGGGAGCGGGAGGCCGGGAACGCCGAGGGTGGAGAACGCCAGTTTCATATTCCTACTGTCACTCGCGGATCTGCTCTGGTCCAGACGGGGGCCGGTCCGTGTCGGCCCCGCCTGTCCCTCACCTGTGCCCGGTGGACCGGTTGTCACTCCCGCCGGGCCTGTGGTTTCGACGTCGCCGTCATCCCCGCACGGCCCGGCGATCCGCCGTCGCGTCATTCACCCATGGCCCGGCGATCCGCCGTCGCCGTCATCCCCCAACGGCCGGTCGATCCACCGCCGACGTCACTGACCCGTGCCCCGCAGGTCCAGCCGCCAGTCCTGCCCCGTGAGGTCCTGGCCGAAGGACCGGTGCTGTTTCTCGGCGGTGAGCACGAAGCCGTGGCGCTGGTAGATGCGGCGGGCCGCGCCGAGGATGTCGTTGGTCCACAGGACGATGTCGCGGTAGCCGACGTCGCGCGCGAAGTCCACCAGAGCCCCCACGAGCCGGTCGCCGATGCCGAGGCCGCGCGCGTCCGGCTCGACCAGCAGCAGCCGCAGCCGGGCGGAGCCGGGCACGTCGTCCCGTACGCACATCACGCACCCCACCGGACGCCCGTCCAGCTCGGCGATCCACGTCCGTTCCAGAGCCGGGTCGTGATCCTCCGTGTAGTCGGCGACGATCCTCGCCACCAGCCCCTCGTAGTCGGCGTCGAAGCCGTACTCGGCCGCGTACAACGCCGCGTTGCGCTGGATGATCCAACCCAGGTCGCCGGGGCCGGGTCCGCGCAGCACGACGTCCTCGCGGCGCGGCGGGCGACCGTCGGAGAGGATCTCGCGGACGGTCCGCATCGCCTCCGACAGGCGGGGCCGGTCCGGGGAGGGCACGGTGGCGAGCAGCGCGCCCACGGATTCGTTCGCGCGCTCCGCGAGCAGCGTGGCGGTCTTCCGTCCGCTCTTCGTGAGCGTGATGTGCCGTCGGCGGGGGTCGAGGTCCGAGGTCGTTCGCTCGATCAGCCCGTCCTGCTCGAATTTGTTCAGGATCCTGCTCAAGTAGCCCGCGTCCAGCGAGAGTTCGGTCCGCAGATCGACCGCGTCCGTCCGCGGGGAGTGCGCGAGCTCGTACAGGACGCGGGACTCGGTGAGGGTGTAGGGGGCGTACAGGTGGCGGCTGTAGTCGAGCGCCCCGATGACGTTCGTGTAGAAGCGGTTGAAGGCACGGATGTCCTGAACAGTCATGATCGGCGACCCCAGGTGGCCCGAGTGATTGGCTGCGATAGTTGACTCAGTCAGAGATATCTCGGAGTTGAGGGTAGGCCGAGCCGGCGCCGTACGTCCATGGCTTTGCGGTGCACGACTTCCCCGCTGTTCGGGTCGCTCGTAGCGAAGACCGCCTACCCCCGGTCCGGGTTGGGCCGGGCGGTGCCGTCCGGGACGGTCTCGGGTTTGGTGTGGAGGATCTCGCGGGCCTGTTCCGCGGCGCGGGCGATGCTCTCGGAGACGAAGTCGAGGAAGCGGGCGATGTTCTCGAGGCGGGCTCCGGCCGGGGTGCCGGAGCCGAGGACGCCCACGCCCTGCTGCGCGACCCCGACGAGCTGGGCGGTGGAGCGGGCGCTGGCCATCATCGACTGGTAATAGACGTCGTCGTCGACGACGTAACGCTCGCGGCGGCGTTCGTCGCGTTCCCGGCGGACCATGCCCTGGCTGTCGAGGAACGAGATCGCCTTGGAGACGGACGCGGGGCTGACCTGGAGGCGCTGGACGAGTTCGGACGCGGTGAGGCTGCCCGTGTCGGTGATGGTGAGGCAGGCCATCACCCGGGCCGGCATCGTGGGCATGCCCGAGGCCATGATGACGGTGGTGAACACCTCCTCGTACTCGCGCACGGCCTCGGCGTCGCGCCCGTGTGCCTGCGGGAGCGCCTGGGGTCCCCGGGGCGTGGCCTGCCTGCGCCGGTGGGCGCGGCGTTCGGTGGCACGGTGGGCCAGGTCGGCCCGGTACGTGGCGGGGCCACCGTTGCGCATCACCTCACGCGTGATCGTCGAGGTCGGACGGTCGAGGCGTCGCGCGATCTCGGCGTAGGGGAGGCTGTCGGCGAGCCCCAGCGCGATCTGCCGGCGTTCCTGCTGGGTGAGCCTGCCTCCCGGCATCGCGATCTCCTCGGTGGTTTTTCGTGGCGGTTCGTGGCTCCCTCACCATAGCGTTCACTTCTCAACCATTGCAACGGCATGTCAACGACCGTTGCGTTATTTTCAGGTTCATTGCAATGATTTTCTGGCCGTTACCTGTGTAAATGCATCTTCAGCGCAACGAGCTTGTTGCCGCACATTGGAAAGCAACGTAGCGTTTCCGATGTCAGAAACAAGAAACGAGCACCGGAGAGCATGATGCAGAAGTTCGACACCCCCGCCCCGATCTCCGCGGTCCTGGACATCCCCGCCGGACGGGTCCAGTTCATCGCCGCCGACCGCGCCGACACCACCGTCGAGGTCCTGCCCGCCAACCCCTCCAAGGGCCGCGACACCGAGGCGGCCGAGCAGACCACCGTCGCCTACACGGATGGCGTCCTGCGGATCACGGCGTCGACCTCCGACAGGCAGCTCTTCGGCCCCTCCGGGTCCGTGGAGGTCACCGTCAAGCTGCCGGCCGGCTCCCACGTCGAGGCCAAGACCGGCAGCGCCGAGCTCCGTGGCGTCGGACGCCTCGGCGACGTCGCCTTCGACGGCGCGTACCGCCGTATCAAGATCGACGAGGCCGCGAGCGTCCGCCTCACCGCGACCGACGGCGACGTCGAGGTCGGACGGCTGGGTGGCTCCGCGGAGATCAGCACCGCACGGGGCGACATCCGGATCGCCGAGGCCGGGCGCGGCACGGTCGTGCTCCGCACCCAGTCCGGCGACATCTCGGTCGTCGCGGCCGCCGGCGTATCGGCCGCCCTGGACGCCGACACCGGCTACGGCCGCGTCAGCAACGCACTCAAGAACGACGGCACCGCCGAACTCGACATCCGCGCCACCACCGCCCACGGCGACATCGCCGCGCGCAGCCTCCACGTGCGCGGCCTCGAGAAGTAGTAGCCCCACCAGAAACTCTCACTCGGCCAGCAGGAACACCGGACCAGGGGGACCACATGACCAACAACGGCAATTTCACGACCAGTTCGAAGTGGACCGGCATGGTGCCGGTCGACGACACGGCCCTGGCCGTCACCGACACCGGCGGCCCCGGGATCCCGGTGGTCTACCTCAACGGCCAGTTCGCCACCCAGGGTTACTGGCGGCGGGTCATCGCCGAACTGGGGCCGGACTGGCGGCACATCACCTACGACGAGCGGGCCCGCGGCAAATCGAAGCGTTCGGCGGACTACTCCTTCGAGGCCGCGGTCCGGGATGTGGACGCCGTTCTCGCGGCCAGGGGTGTGGACCGGGCGCTTCTGGTGGGCTGGTCCTACGGGGCGGTCGTCGGGGCGCACTGGGCGGCCCGGAACCCGGAGCGTGCCATCGGCGCGGTTTTGGTCGACGGCGCGTTCCCGTACGACTGGCTCGACGAGGCCATGGAGCAGCGGATCCGGAAACTGTTCCGGCGATTGGGCTGGTTCATGCCGCTGCTGCGCCCGACGGGCCTGACCCCGCGGATGACCGCCGAACAGCAGGCGAACAGCAACATCGAACTCGGCAAACTCTCCCGCGAGCGTGAGCTGGGCCCCGTGCTGGACGACACCACCGCCCCGGTGCGGTACGTGGTCGCCTCGGGAACGTCCTTCGGGAGCCGTGATGACGAGCAGGAACGGATACGCGCCGGCCTCGACGCGGTGACCGCCCGCAACTCGAACATCAAGATCAGCGCGAAGGTCCCCAGCAACCACGGTGCGATCCTCAAGAAGGACTTCCCGGCCGTCGCCGAGGCCGTACGTGAGGTCGCCGCACTCGACCACGGGGGGAGCCGCACGGCCCCGTGACCGCAGCAGCGTCAGCCCTGGGTCGGAGGCGGGTGGGCCGCCACCGACCCGGCCGTGGCGGGCGCCGTCCTACCCCCGCGGCACCCCGGAGGACCCCCGCACCATCAACTCCCCCCGGATCACCGCGATCCCCCCGGGCGGCGGCTCCTCGCGCCCCATCGCGATCCGCCCGGCGCGCGCCCCCGCCTCGGCCAGCGGCAACCGCACGGTCGTCAGAGAGGGCACCGCGTCGATACTGAACGGCAGATCGTCGAACCCCGCCACCGAGACGTCGTCCGGAATCCGCCGCCCCGAGTCGCGCAGCGCCGCGCACGCCCCGAGCGCGACGGAGTCGTTCGCCGCCACGACCGCCGTCAGGGAAGGGTCCCGGCGCAGCAGCTCCAGCGTCGCCTCGTACCCGGACCGCCGGTCGTAGCGCCCCCAGACCGTCCACCGTGGATCCTCCGCGATCCCGTGCTCCGCCAGGGCAGCCCGGTGCCCCTCCAGTCGGTGCCGGGTCGTCGTGCGTTCCTCGGGACCCGCGATGTAGCCGAGCCTTCGGTGTCCGAGCCCGATCAGGTGCTCGGTGAGTTCCCGTCCGCCCCCGCGGTTGTCGAAGGTCAGTGCGATCGCCCCGGTCTCAGGCGCCGGTGGGCGCCCGCACAGCACCACCCGTGTCCCCGCCTCCGCGAGCTTCCGCAGCTTCGCGTCCATGGCCCTGGCGTGCGGTACGTCCTCCATGGCGCCGCCGGTCAGTACCACGGCCGCCGCCCGCTGCCGCTGCAGCAGGGTGATGTAGGTCAGCTCGCGTTCCGCGGAGCCCCCCGTGTTGCAGACCACCGCGAGCCGTTCCCCGCCGGCCCGCCCGCCGGGCCCCCCGATCTCGGCCTGGATGGCGCTCGCCATGATCCCGAAGAACGGGTCGGCGATGTCGTTCACCAGGATCCCGACCAGGTCGGACGTGGCCGCGGCGAGTGCGCTCGCGGGACCGTTGAGCACGTAGTCCAGCTCGTCCACCGCCCGCAGTACCCGCTCCCGGGTGGTGGCCGCCACGGGATAGTTCCCGTTCAGCACGCGCGACACCGTCGCGGGCGAGACCTGTGCGCGGGCCGCCACGTCCGCCAGGGTCACCGTCATCTCGTCGTCCTCCGGTCGCGCATCTCGTCGTACGTCCTCGTGGCCGAGCCGCCCCGCGGCCCGACCCCCACAGGGCCGAGCCGTCCCTCGGCCGAGCCGTCACGCGGCCGGGCCGTCTCGCTGGGTAGACACGCCCCCACGGGCACGGTTCCGATCGTGTCGAGCAGACCATAAAGCCCCGACCCCCAGTTGTTCGCCCCCTCGAACAACTCAACCCCGTCACGGTCTTGTCTGGACCGCTGCACAGAGGCTAGCTTCTTCATAGATAGAAAGCGCTTGCTGTGCCGCTCATCAGTAGAGGCGTACGCGGCGCGCACAACCGCGTACGAAACGCGAACGAACGCTGCGTACGACACCTACGAAGGGAACGACGTGACACGCAAGACGGTGCGCATCGCCATGAACGGCGTGACCGGGCGCATGGGTTACCGCCAGCACCTGGTCCGCTCCATCCTGGCCCTCCGCGAACAGGGCGGCCTCGACCTCGGCGACGGCACCGTGCTGTGGCCGGAGCCGATCCTGGTCGGCCGCCGTGAGCACGCCCTGCGGGCGATGGCGGAACAGCACGGCCTGGAACACGTCTCGACGGACGTGGACGCGGTTCTCGCCGACCCGACGGTCGACATCTACTTCGACGCCCAGGTCACCTCCGCCCGCGAGGAGGCGCTCAAGAAGGCGATCGCCGCGGGCAAGCACATCTACACCGAGAAGCCCACCGCCACCGGACTCGACGGCGCCCTGGAGCTCGCGCGCCTCGCCGACAGCGCCGGCATCAAGCACGGCGTCGTCCAGGACAAGCTCTTCCTCCCGGGCCTGCTCAAGCTCAAGCGCCTCATCGACGGCGGGTTCTTCGGCCGCATCCTCTCCATCCGCGGCGAGTTCGGCTACTGGGTCTTCGAGGGCGACTGGCAGACCGCCCAGCGCCCGTCCTGGAACTACCGCGCCGAGGACGGCGGTGGCATCGTTGTCGACATGTTCCCGCACTGGGAGTACGTCCTGCACGAGCTGTTCGGCCGGGTGAAGACCGTCCAGGCCCTCACCGCCACCCACATCCCGCAGCGCTGGGACGAGAACGACAAGCCCTACGACGCCACCGCCGACGACGCCGCCTACGGCGTCTTCGAGCTCGACGGCGGCGCCATCGCCCAGATCAACTCCTCCTGGGCCGTGCGCGTCAACCGCGACGAACTGGTCGAGTTCCAGGTCGACGGCACCGAGGGCTCCGCCGTCGCCGGTCTGCGCAACTGCCGCGTCCAGCACCGCAGTTCCACCCCCAAGCCGGTCTGGAACCCCGACATCCCCGCCACCGAGGCCTTCCGCGACCAGTGGCAGGAGGTCCCGGACAACGCCGAGTTCGACAACGGCTTCAAGGCCCAGTGGGAACTGTTCCTCAAGCACGTCTACGCCGACGCCCCCTACCACTGGGACCTGCTGGCCGGTGCCCGCGGCGTCCAGCTCGCCGAGCTGGGCCTGAGGTCGTCCGCCGAGGGCCGCCGTCTCGACGTACCGGAGATCTCGCTTTGAACCCTCCCCCCGTTGAAGCCGGGGGATTCCTGACTCAGGAAGCCCCACCGATCAGCGACCAGCAAGGTCTTACTCCCTCAGCGCCAGCCGGGACGGAACCTGCCCGGTTGCCTGAAAGCGTTGATGTGCGCCGGCTTGGCTCTCGCTCAGCGCGCTGTGCGCGCTTGGTTCTCGCTACGCACGGTATGCCGCTTACAACATTTTGTAGTCGCCCGCTCGGCGCATCCTCAAAGGAGATCCGGTGACCATCCGACTCCCGGGCAGCGAAGGCACGCTGCGGGCCTACGAACCCCGCACCGCACCGCTCGTGGTGGCGCCCGGCACGCCCTTCACCTCCCGTACGGTCTTCTCCGCGGCCCACGTGGTCGCCGACCCGTACGCCGACACCACCCCCGACTCCCCGGCCGCCGTCGACTGGGACGCCACCCTCGCCTTCCGCCGCCACCTGTGGTCGCACGGGCTCGGGGTCGCCGAGGCGATGGACACCGCCCAGCGCGGCATGGGCCTGGACTGGGCGGGCGCCGCCGAGCTGATCCGCCGCAGCGCCGCCGAGGCCAAGGCGGTCGGCGGTCTCATCGCCTGCGGTGTCGGCACCGACCAGCTCACCGGCCCGGCGTCCCTCACCGAGGTCCGCGCGGCCTACGAGGAGCAGCTCGCCCTCGTCGAGGAGTCCGGAGCGCAGGCCATCCTGATGGCCTCCCGGGCGCTCGTGGCGGCGGCGAAGGGCCCCGAGGACTACCTCGACGTCTACGGCCACCTGCTGCGCCAGGCCACCGAGCCGGTGATCCTGCACTGGCTCGGCCCGATGTTCGACCCGGCGCTGGACGGCTACTGGGGCTCCTCCGACCTGGACGCGGCCACCGACACCTTCCTGGAGGTCATCGCCGCCCACCCGGACAAGGTGGACGGCATCAAGGTCTCCCTGCTGGACGCGCAGCGCGAGGTCGACCTGCGCCGCCGCCTCCCGCAGGGCGTCCGCTGCTACACCGGCGACGACTTCAACTACCCCGAGCTGATCGCGGGCGACGAGCAGGGCTTCAGCCACGCCCTGCTCGGCATCTTCGACCCGCTGGGCCCGCTGGCGGCCGAGGCGGTCCGCGCCCTCGACACCGGCAACACCGCCGGCTTCCGTGAACTCCTCGACCCCACCGTCGAGTTGTCCCGCCACCTCTTCCAGACGCCGACCCGTTTCTACAAGACGGGCGTGGTGTTCCTGGCCTGGCTGGCCGGTCACCAGAGCCACTTCACCATGGTCGGCGGCCTCCAGTCGGCACGTTCCCTGCCGCACTTCGCCCGCGCCTACGAACTCGCCGACGGCCTCGGCCTGTTCCCGGACCCGAAGCTGGCCGAGGAGCGGATGAAGACCCTGCTGTCCGTGTACGGAGTTGACCAGTGACCGACCTCGCGCGCTTCAGCATCAACCAGATGACCGTCAAGCAGCTGTCGATCCCGGAACTGGTCGACACCTGCCTGGAGTTGGGCGTGCCGGGCGTCGGCCTGTGGCGTGAACCCGTCCAGACGTACGGCGTGGACGCCACCGCCAAGCTGGTCCGCGACGCGGGCCTGGCCGTCACCACCCTGTGCCGGGGCGGCTTCCTCACGGCCATCGACCCGGACGAGCGCGCCCGCGCCCTGGACGACAACCGCCGCGCCGTCGACGAGGCGGCCACCCTCGGCACCGACGTCCTCGTCCTGGTCTCCGGCGGCCTTCCCGCCGGCTCGAAGGACCTGCGCGCGGCCCGGGAGCGGATCGCCGACGCCCTGGCCGAACTGGGCCCGTACGCCGAGGACCACGGAGTGAAGCTGGCCATCGAGCCGCTGCACCCCATGTTCGCCTCCGACCGCTGCGTGGTCTCCACCCTCGCCCAGGCCCTGGACCTCGCGGAACGCTTCCCGGCCCACCAGGTCGGCGTCACCGTGGACACGTACCACATCTGGTGGGACGACACGGCCCCCGAGCAGATCGCCCGCGCGGGCGCCTCCGGCCGCATCCACACCTTCCAGCTCGCCGACTGGACCACGCCCCTGCCCGAGGGCGTCCTCAACGGCCGCGGCCAGATCGGCGACGGCGCGATCGACATGCGCGAGTGGCTCGGCTACGTGACGGCGGCCGGTTACACCGGCCCGATCGAGGTCGAGCTGTTCAACGACGGGCTGTGGGCGCGGGACGGGCGGGAGGTGCTGGCGGAGACGGCGGAACGCTTTGTGACGCACACGGCCTAGCGGACAGCGTCGTCAGGGCTTCCCGTGCTCCGGACAGCTGTCCTGGTACGGGAGTCCTGACACGTACGTCGACCACTTGTCCTCCTTCGGCGTCTCCCAGTCGTCCTCGCGGAGCCCTCCCCCTGCCAGCTCGCAGGCCCGGCGGATGGGATCGGCGCTGATGGCGGGGAGGGCGTGCAGGTCCCAGACCTGGACCAAGCCGTCGGCGCGGGAGGTCACGGCGAGACGGCCGTCGGGACTGAAGGCGAGCAGGGTCAGCTGCCTGGTGGCGGAAAGGGTGGCGGCCGTATGCAGGCGGGGCAGGTCTCCGACGTCGGTGAGACGGATGTCTCCGGACTCGGTGGTGGTGGCGAGGAGGTTCCCGGCGGGGTGGAAGACAGGTTCCTTGAAGTCCCCTTCCCCCTCCGGTGCCTCGGCGACCTTGCGGGGGTTCTTCGGGGAGCTGATGTCCAGGAGGAGCAGCCCGCTGCCCGCGGTGGCGAGCAGCTTGCCGTCGGAAGAGAAGGCGGAATCGGCGTACGAGTCACGGAGCCGGATCGGTTCAGCCGAGGGTGAGCGGTAGCGGACGAGGTACGTTTCGGTACCGGAGGGCACCGACAGCAACTCGTTGTCGGGGCTGAACTCGGCCGACGTCAGGGGAGCCACCCCCTCCCTGAACGCGCTCAGTCCCTTGGGGTGTTCGGGGTCTGTCACGTCCCACAGGGCGGCCCATCCGTCGGAAAACAGCGACGCCGCGCCGTTGGCGACCAGGGTCGCGCCGCGCGGCGAGAAGTTGAGGTGCATGACGTAGGCGTCGCCGTGCTTCCTGACGGGGTTGATGACCGACAGCCGACGAGGACGGTCGGGCTGGGTGATGTCCCAGAGGATGATCCTGTCCTTGCGATCGGCTCCCGCGAGAATGTGTCCGTCGGCACTGACGGCGAGGTCCTGGACGAACGCCCCCACATCCACGGACCCTGTGCGCTTCGGGCGGCTCAGGTCCGCCATGCTCCACAGGGTGACCGTCTGTCCGTAACCGGCGAGGGCCATGGTCTTCCCGTCCGGGGTGACGGTGGCCGCCGCAGTGTCACCGCGCAGGTCGCCGATGGTCGCCAGGACCTCGGGCCGTCCGAGGGCGTAGAGACTCCAGCGGACGACGTCCTTCGGGCTCACGGACGTCAAAGAGTCCTCGCCGAAGACCATGTCCAGCGGCTCGCTCACGTGGCCCGGCAGGCTCATCTTCCGCTTGGGTGTCGTGCTGTCCTCGACGTCCCACACCGTCACCGAGTTGTCCAACGAGCCCGTGGCCAGCTGCTTTCCCGAACGGTCGAATGTCAGAGCGGTTACGTCGTCTTTGTGGGCGGGCCAGCTCGTTCGCGTCTTCGGCTGCGCGGGGCTGGTGATGTCCCACAGCGTGACCTCGGTGTAGTTGGTCGTGGCGAGTATCCGGCCGTCGCGGCTGAAGGCCATCTCCTCGTCAACTCGGTCCAAGCGGGTCAGCCGTCGCGGTCGATCCGGCCTGGAGACGTCCCACAGGGTGGCGCCCGAGGTGTGTGTGACGGAGTTCCGGTCGACGGGTTCCTCCTTGAACTCGACCCGCCCCGTCGAACTCACCAGGGTCCGGCCGTCCGGGCTGAAAAGCACGGCGCTGTTGTCGTAGACGTCACGCTCCACGGCCACTCGGCGTGGCTCGTCGCCGGAGAGGTCCCACAGGACCACGGACCGGTGCGACGCGGGGGACCCTTTGTCGCCACCCCATCCGGCGGCGGCCAGCAGCTCGCCGTCAGGACTGAAGGCGACCCCCGACGGATCGCCACTCAGGCCGCCGACCCTCAGAACGGCCGTGCGCTGCGGATGTTTGCGGTCAGCCAGTGACCACAGGACGACGGAACCGTTGTCGCAGGCACCGGCCAGGGTGCGGCCGTTGGCGCTGAACGCGAGGTCGCTGGGGTACTTGCCGCAGTTCTTGAGCGTCGCGAGCTGTCTGCGCCGGGTGGCTTCCGAGACGTCCCACAGCACGATGCGGTCCCCTTGCACGGCGGCCTTCGTTCGGCCGTCGCGGCTGAGGACGGCTGGGTCGGCCGTGACCATTCGCTCTTCGGCGGAGCGGCCCGCGTACCGGCTCTCCGCCAGCGTGCCGAACACGGCGGCTCGCGACTCCGCAGAGGGCTCGATCCGGTGGGCGGCCAGGGCGAGTCGCAGGGACAGTCGCGGGTTCTCGTCACGCAGGTTGCGCGACTCGGCGATGAGGGCGCGCAGCGTCGTCAACCGCCGTTGGTCCTGGGCTTCGCCGCGTTGCCGGTCCGCCTCGACGGTCTGCCACACGGCGAGTCCCGCGACGACGGCCAACGCACAGAGCAGGGACACGAGGACCCGCACCCGCCTCCTGAGGCCTTCCCGTCGCTTCCGGTCCGCCGCCAGGCTGGCATGGACGAGGGCCTCCTCCGTGCGCGGCAGTCGGCGATGGCGCAGCCGTTCCGCCCGGAGCAGGTCCACGGCGGCATCCAGCCTGATGCCCTGCAGCAGCAGGTCCCCGTGCTGCCCGCCCGTGTCCCACTCCCGGGCGCTGTCCGCCAGCTTCTGCCGCTGGACGAGCAGGTCCCTGTCCTCCTCGATCCACGCCCGCAGCCGCGGCCAGGCGTGCAGCAGTGCCTCGTGGGCGATCTGCGCGTACTCCTGGTCCACGGTGATCAGACGGGCGGCGGCGAGCCGTTCGCACACGGAGCGGGACGCGACCTTCTGCGGGGCGGACAGGCCATCGAGCAGGTCGTGTACGGGCACGCGCCGCCGTACCACCACCCCGTCGTCGGTCAAGTGGACCAAACGGAAGAGGAGTTCACGCAACGCTCCACGTTCGGCCGGGGCGAGACCGTCGTACAGGTGGTCGGTGGTCGTCGTGACCGCACGCCAGATCCCTCCGGTCGCCTCGTACCCGGCAAGGGTCAGCGTGGCGCCGCTGCGCCGCAGCCAGGTCTCGCGCAGGGCATGGGCGAGGAAAGGGAGCGCGGCGTCGCGGTCTCGGCCGGCGTCGCCGTGCCGGAGGTCGTGCAGCAGACGGTCGGTCAGGCCGGGTTCGAGGGTCAGGCCGGCGGCCCGGGCGGGACGCTCCACGGCGGCGCGCAGGGCCTCGTCGTCCATCGGTCGCACGGTGAACTGGCCGTGGTCGAGCGCACGGGCGAGACCGGGATGCGTGAGGCAGTCTCCGTAGTGGTCGGCGCGCAGGCCCAGCACCACGCGCGGCGGTTGGGTGCTTCCCTCGGGGCGGGTCAGGACGTCGATGAACCGGGCCCGCTCCTTCGCCACCGTGCAGCGGGTGAAGACCTCCTCGAACTGGTCGACGACGAGGATGCGGTGAGCCTCCCGGCCGGGTAGCGGCTCCGGCAGCCGTCCCCCCGCCAGGGCCCGACGGACCTCGTCCGCCGGCCGACCGGTGGCCCTGGCCCACACCTCGGCCAGCGCCCGCAAGGGATGCGGGCCGGGGGCGGGCAGCAGCACCGGCGGCCACGGCAGGTCGCCGTGTGCCGACTCTTCGGCGCGGCGCCGCTCCAGGCCGGCTAACAGCCCGGCCGTGAGCAGCGACGTCTTGCCCACACCGGATCCGCCGACGAGTACGACGGGTGCGGTGTCACCCCGCCGCGGTGCCCGCGAGTCGTCGCACACGGCGTCCACCAGCCGTCGGGTGAGATCCTCGCGGCCGAAGAAGTGCCGGGCCTGCGTGGTGCCGAATGGCTCCATCCCGGGGTACGGGCACGGCACGTCGGCGGGCGGTTCGGTGTCGGGAGTGTGCGGGTCCCGGTACGCGCGGTTGCGGGTGAGCCGCAGGGAGCCGAGGGTGCCCTCGCTCTGCCGCCAGGGGCGGATCGTCTCACCGTGGAAGGCGCGGTCGACGGCCTCGTACAGCCCGTCCAGCGTGAGCCACGGGGAGCCGGCCGGGTCGCCGTCCGTGAGCAGGCCGATCAGCCGCCCGCCGAACAGCGTGTGCCGGTGGCCGGGGGGCGCGTACGACAGGTCGTACCAGGAGGCCGAACTGAGCAGGAAGCTGCCGTCGGGGCGGGTGACCAGGAAGGGCGGCGAGCCCTGCGCCGGGCCACTGGGCGCCTTGGCGCGGCCCGAGTAGCAGCAGTCCAGTACGACGACACTGCCGCCGGGCGCTTCGGTGAGCAGGTTCCTGAGCGTGCCGTAGGGCACCGCGTCGGCGATCCGGCCGGGTGACCGGCTGGCCCGGGTGGCGAGGTACAGCTCGTCGCCGGGGCCGAGGATGCCGTGGCCGACGTAGCACAGCAGGATCGGCCCCACCGCCTCCCGCACCGCCCGTTCCACCGCCGCGACGACCTCACTCGGCCCGGCGTCCGAGGGCACGCGGTGCACCCGGCCACGCATCCCGCACGCGTCGTTCAGCGCCGCTTCCAGGTCGTCGAGGGTGGTGGCGACAGCCGGGAGGTCGGGCAGCTCGGAGCCCGGGACATGGCTGGGCGTACCGATGAGGATCGCGCACGCTCCCGGCGCCGCGAAGTCACCCAGGTCGCCGTCGTGCACGATGTCCGGCCCAGACATGCGCTACTCCTGCCGTGACGTGCCCTCGTCCGGCCGGGTCGTGGTGCGGGCGGCGCGGTTCGGAACGGGGGCTTCGGTGGCCCCCTCGTCCAGCGCGGCCGTGATCTCGCGGATGAACTCGGCCCGTTTCTGGGGCGAGAGGTTCTTGACGCTGGTGGAGGTGAGGGTGATCTCCGTCCCGTCGGGGCGGGTGACGCTCACCGTGCACGCGGTCCGACGGGTGGCCAGCCATGTGATCAGGCCGGCGGCGAACGTCGTGACGACCCCGCCCGGTTCGAGCAGAGCGAGCAGCGCCTCGCCGGGCAGACCCATGGCGCCCGGTGGCGGCGCCGAGTCAACGGGCCGGAGTCGGCCCCGCAGTTGCGGCTCGCCGGACAGACGTCGCCGCAGATCGTGCACAGAGGTGTCCACGGCCGTGACGCTCCCGGCCGTGCCGTCGACGCTGATCCCCACCCGCACTTCCGTCACGCCCCTACCCATGCCCGCTCCAGCGCCTCCTCACCCGTGGGAGTGCAGGTCGGCCACAGCCAGGGTTTGCTCCGCGTCGTACGCCACGAAAGTCCCCACGCGCTGGAAGCCGAGGCGGGTGGCGAGCTTGAGTGAGCGCTCGTTGGCCGTCTGGGTCACCAGCAGGACCGGCTGGTCGGGCAGCTCGCCGGCGGCGGCGCGCAACACCGCCGAGGCGGCCTCGAAGGCCAGCCCCGCACCCCAACTGCCGCGCCGGAGCAGGTACCCCAGCTCCAGTTCCCCGCCCTCCTCGGTGACATGTCCGGGAAGGTCGGCGGAACGGCGGTCGAGCACGAGTGTCCCGACGCACCGGTCGGATTCCTTGTCGGCGATGACGTAGGTACCGGGCTTGTCGGCAACGGAGCTGATGCCGTTCGCCTCGAAGTACTGCTCGACGGCGCTACGCGGCCGCGGCCCGCCGAGGTGGGCACGGACCTGCGGATCGGTCTGGAGCTCGATGAGGCCGTCGATGTCGGCGGCGTGCGCCTTCCGCAGCCGGAGACGGTCCGTGGTGATCTCCGCGGCGGAGAGCGTGGGTAATGCGTTCATGACACTCGGGTGCCGATGCCGCCGTCCTTGACGGCCGTCACGAACGACGCCCACCGTCGCGCCGAGAACACCAGCGCCGGACCGCCGACCTCCTTGCTGTCCCGCACGGGCACGTCGGCGTAGCCGCGGGCGACTTCGAGGCACTCGCCCTGGTTGCCGCCGCTGTAGCTGGACTTGTACCACCCGGTGAGCGCCGACGAGTCGGAGAGGGCGTGCTCACTGCTGACCATGGGCATGCTCCTCCGCTGCCGTCCTGACGAGGGCCAGTGACTCCTGGTGCGACAACGCGTCGCTCAGCGCTAGAGCGTAAGCGGTCTGGCTGGCGGCCACCAGTGCCGGATCATCCATCAAGTAGCCCGTGAGAAAGGCCTCGACGTAGGCCACCGGAGCTGAATCAGCGAAGCTCATGAGGGTGAGCAGGCTCTGCAGGAGCGGGTGAGCGCCGACACCGTACGGCAGTACGTGCAGCCGCAACCGTCCCGCCTCCGCCATATCCGCGATCTTGTGCAGCTGTTCGGCCATGACCTGTCGGCTACCCACCCGGCGTCGCAGCACGGCCTCGTCGAGAACCGTCCACAGCACGGGGTTCGAAGGTCCGTCCAGAATCCGGGCACGGTCTGTTCGAATGACAACCTCTCTGTCAAGTTCCCCGGCGGTGTGGTTCGGCCGGTACGCGCGGAACACGGCCCGTGCGTAGTCGGGGGTCTGCAAAAGGCCGGGCACCAGGGTCAGGGCGAACTGCTGGATCAGCGTGGCCTGTTGTTCCAATTCAGCGGCGGCAGCGAAACAGTCGTCGTACTTGCTGTCCAAGTCCTCCAGCCATCGCGCGAAGAACCCGTCCGTCCCCAGCGCCCGGTCGATCCGCTGTGCGTCATCCGGCTTCGGGAGCCGCCTTCCCGCCTCGAAGTGGCTGATCAGCGTCGGCGAGCACACGACCTGGTTGCCCAGTTCCTCCTGGGTGAGGTCGGCCGCTGACCGGCGCAGCCTCAGTTCCTCCCCGTACTTCTCCCGTTGCGTCCGCGGCGTTCGAGGCTTCGCCATCCTGCCAACTCCCAACTTGACGTGCGCTTTGTCAACTCCCAGGTACTGGAAGCGTAGCCAGAAGCGACGCCACTCTGTGACTGGTTCATCACCCAACGCGGTCGAGAGAAAGCAGGTCGACATGGGTACCGTCATCGCCCAACTCTTCAAGCAGGCGTCGAGGTTCCTCTCCCTGGCGCGCGGGCGCCGCCGTCCGAGGCCCGCATCGCCCGCCGCGGCGCCCCCCGTTCTCGGGATCGGGCTCGGTTCGGCGTTCTTCCCTCCCGCAGGGGGCGGCAGGTGAGCGACGCCGGATGCGTGGGGCCGGCCGTACGCCTGCTGCCCTGGCTGGGTCCGGAGGGCAAGCCCTGTTACGTGGTGGGGGATGGCATGGGGTACGTCTCACGCCTCGCCGACGAGACCGAACGCGTGCAACTCGGCATGGCCGGTGACCTCCTCGGTCATGCCGCGGAACTCCTGGCCGAGCGGGGTGTCTCCGAAGGCGAGTTGCGCTATCTCGCCCGTTGCCTCGCGGAGTCCTTGCGAGAGGTCAGCCGGGTCGCGGAGAGCCGGGGAGCGCGTCTCGCCGAGAAGCACACGCCATGATCACAGTCAAGTGAGAGCCTGTGTTGTCAGTGGCATCCTGTACGATTCCCGCCGCCGTGTCGGCTTTTGTGGTTACGTTCCAGTAGATCGGGATGATCGAGACATCTTGGCGTCCGGTCAGGTGTGCGCCGCATCACCGGTTCCCAAGTGATTTGCGTCACGATTCACAAGGGCACGATTTCCTGAGCTGGTGGAACGGGTGAACCCAACCCGGAATTGGAGGCTCCGGTTCCGCCGGAACATGGCTCCAGGTGTCGCGATCCTCCTTGCGTGCAAGGCAAGATGGGTGCGTCGCCATGCGCCGCTGTTGCACTCGCCGCAGTTGATCCGGGCGACGTTGTTCATGGTGCACAGAAAGAGAGAGCCCCGTCTCCGACGCCGGCTAGCTGTAGAGACGAGGCCCTCTGGCACCACCAGGACGGGTAGGAGCCCCGACCGTCAGGTCGGGGTTTCTTCCTTACGGGCTCAGGAATTCACGCACGATCTTGTAGATCGTGTAGATCGGTCCGAGCCAGCGGACCTTGGCGTATACCCGGTCCGCCTTGTCGTTTCCGTTCTGGTGCCCCGATGGCTGTGCAGCCACTGGGCCGCCCCCTTTCTGGTCCACGTTCGTGAACCCCGCGGGGGCTCACAACGGCTCTCGGACCCTCCAGGGAGCGGTGATAGCGCAACAGAGTACCGGGAGCGACCGTCAACAACGGTGCGTACACCTCGCCCCTGTGGGCTACTGCAATCGCAGTCAGTGGCACGGCGTGACCCGACCGGGCGGTCGGCTTGCCACATGTGTGGCGATCAAGTCAACTGCCAGGGCCTTTGCTGAAGTTGACGAGGGGACGGCGTGTCAGTTCCTGCGCGGCGAGTTGCGTAAATCACATCCCGCGACAGGTCAGTTCTCCGCTCAAATCCGTAGTCGCCTGTCATGGAAGCCGCTTATTCGCACCCGCTTCGGGCGTGAAGCAACGCGATCGTGGCCGCGCTTCGGTCAACTCCGGTCCTGCGGCGGCCTGTAGTCGCCAGCCGCCGACACTCACGCGGGGCGTGCGCCCGCTCTCCCGGAGGACGGCTCCCCCCAGCGAAAAAAACTCCGGGATCCCGTACAACCCTCCCCCCACCCCGCCGGTCGTACTTGGCATCAGGACTTCTGGAGGGGGATCTGGGGGGATCACGGGGTTCTGATGTGGAGGGGAAAACCCGAGGGGGCCCGGTCGACGGACCGGGCCCCCTTGAACGTTCTTCGAGGAACGTTCTTCGAGGTCGGCTCAGAAGAACACCCCACACCGCAGCAGCACGTTCGCGTACGGCCGCGCCTCCCCCGTGCGGACGACCAGCCGCGCACCCCCCGACAGCTGCTTGAGCCTCTCGTGCGGGACCAGGGTCAGCTCGGGAAAGTACCCGGCCAGCAGCGACGAGGCCGCCCGATTGGCGTCCCGGACCTCCGCCGCCGCCGTCGCGCCCTCCACCACCAGCTCGGCCAGCAGACCGTCCAGCACCTCCGCGAAGGACGGAACCCCGGCCGTGAATGCCAGGTCCACGACCCGCGGCCCGTCCGGGATCGGCATACCGGCGTCGCAGACCAACACCCCGTCCCCGTGGCCCAGTTCGGCCAGTGCCCCGGAGAGATGACGGTTCAGGATTCCGGCCTTCTTCACAGGGCTTCGACCTCCGCCGCCGTGGGGAAGGAGTCCTGCGCGCCCTGCCTGGTGACGGCCGCCGCCCCGACCCGGGACGCGTACGCCGCCGCATCCGCCAACGACGAGCCCGCTCCCAGCCGCCAGGCCAGCGCCGCGGTGAACGCGTCGCCCGCGCCCGTGGTGTCCACGGCGGCCACCTTCACGGACGGCACCCGCGTCACCCCCTCCGCGGACGCGACCAGCGCGCCCTCCGCGCCCAGGGTGACGACCACCGACCGCGGTCCCCTCTCCAGCAGGAGCCGCGCCCAGTCCTCCGGCGCATCGCTCACAGAGCCCTCCACAGAGCCCTCCGCACCGTCCCCGCCGAGGAGCACCTTCGCCTCGTGCTCGTTGACGATCAGCGGGTCGCAGGCCGCCAGTACCTCGGACGGGAGGGGCCGCGGCGGCGACGGGTTCAGTACGAACCGGCTGTCCGGCGCGAGACCCCGTACGACCTCCACCACCGTCTCCAGCGGGATCTCCAGCTGCGTCGACACCACCCGGGAGGCGTGCAGCAGACTCGCGGCGTCCCGCACGTCGGCCGGGGTCAGACGGCCGTTCGCGCCCGGTGAGACCACGATGCTGTTGTCCCCGGACGGGTCCACCGTGATCAGTGCGACCCCGGTCGGCGCGCCGCCCACCAGGACGCCCGCCGTGTCGACCCCGGCCGCGCGCTGCGAGTCGAGCAGCAGCCGGCCGTGCGCGTCGTCGCCGACCCGGGCCAGCAGGGCCGTACGCGCTCCGAGGCGGGCGGCGGCGACCGCCTGGTTGGCGCCCTTGCCGCCCGGGTGGACGGCCAGGTCGGAGCCGAGGACGGTCTCCCCGGCACCGGGACGTCGTTCGACACCGATCACCAGGTCGGCGTTGGCCGACCCTACGACCAGGAGGTCGTAGTCGTACATGAGGTTGCTCCCCTAGTAGGCGACTCGGGGCGGGCGGTCCCCAAGGACCGTCCGCCCGTCGTCTCATCCAGTGCGATCCCAGGTCTCAGCCCGTGAACCCGGCCACGTTCTCCTTCGTGACCACCTTCACCGGCACCATCACCGACTTGGCGACCTTGTCGCCCTCGGCGACCTTGACCGCGTTCTGTACCGCGATCCTGCCGAGTTCCGTCGGCTGCTGCGCCACCGACGCGTACAGCGTGCCCGCCTTGACGGCGCTCAGCCCGTCCGCCGTGCCGTCGAAGCCGATGACCTGAACGGACTTTCCGGCCTTGGCACCCAGTGCCTTGATCGCGCCGAGTGCCATCTCGTCGTTCTCCGCGAAGACACCGTCGATGCCGGAGTTGGCCTGGAGCAGGTTGGTCATGACGTCCAGGCCCTTGGTGCGGTCCCAGTCGGCGGGCTGCTTGGCGACCACCTTGATGCCCGGGTAGGCCTTCAGACCCGCGGCGAAGCCGGACCCGCGCTCCCGGCTGGCGGAGGTGCCCGCCTGGCCCTGAAGGATCACGATGGTGCCCTTGCCGCCCAGCTTCTCGGCGAGCGTCTTCGCGGCGAGCTTGCCGCCGGTGACGTTGTCGGAGGCGACGAGTGCGGCGGTGTCCGCGTTGTTGACCGACCGGTCGACCGCCACCAGCGGGATGTCCGACTTGTTGACGGCCTTCGCCGCCGGGGTCACCGCGTCCGAGTCCACCGGGTTCACGATGATCGTGCCGAGTCCCTCACTGGTGAAGTTCTGCAGCTGGTTGGCCTGCTGCGAGGCGTCGTTCTGGGCGTCGGTGACCGTCAGGTCCACGCCCAGCTTCTTCGCCTCCGCCTGCGCACCGGACCGGATCTGCACGAAGAACGGGTTGTTGAGCGTGGAGAGCGACAGCCCGACCTTCTGGCTCTTCGCCTCCGAGGTGCCGCCGTGCAGGAAGGACATGCCCCCGACGATCGCCGCCGCCACCACGGCCGCGAGCAGGTACGTCGCCGCCTGCCTGCCCTTGCCGCCAGCCGCCGCACCAGATGCCGCCGGAGTCGCGCCGGCCTTCCGCCGGACCGTGTCAAGGAGCACCGCCAGCGCGATCACGACACCGATGACGACCTGCTGCCAGAAGGCGGAGACGGACAGCAGATTCAGCCCGTTGCGCAGCACCGCCAGGATCAGCGCGCCGATCAGCGTGCCGGACGCCTTGCCGGTGCCGCCCGCGAGCGAGGCTCCGCCGATGACGACCGCGGCGATCGCGTCCAGCTCGTAGCCCTGCGCGGCCTGCGGCTGCGCGGAGGACAGCCGGGCGGCGAGCACGATGCCCGCGGCGGCGGCGAACAGACCGGAGAACGCGTAGATGGCGAGCTTCTGCCGCTTCACCCGCAGACCGGACAGCCGGGCCGCTTCTTCGTTGCCGCCGATCGCGTACATCGAACGCCCGATGTACGTCCGCCCCAGCACGAACGCCGTGATGAGCCCCATCACGACCATCACCAGCACCGGCACCGGCAGCCAGCCGCCGAGGGTGTCGCCGAGGTGCGAGACGGAGCCGGGCAGGGCGATGGGGGAGCCCTGCGAGACGACCAGGGACAGACCGCGGGCCACCGACAGCATGGCCAGCGTCGCGATGAACGGCGGCAGTTTCCCGTACGAGATCAGGAAACCGTTGACCACACCGCACGCGATGCCGGTCGCGATCGCGAGGACGATCGCTATCGCGACCGGGACGCCCTGCGAGGTGGCGCTCCACGCGAGGACAGTGGCCGACAGAGCCGCCACCGAGCCCACCGACAGGTCGATGCCCGCCGAGACGATCACGAAGGTGACACCGAAGGCGAGGATGGCGGTCACGGCCGCCTGGACGCCGACGTTGAGCAGGTTGTCGGTCGTCATGAAGTCGCCGGACAGCGCCGACATCGCGATGACGAGGACGATCAGCGCGGTCAGCGCGCCGTTGTCGAGCAGGAGACGGCGCAGGCCGCCCGAGGCGCCACCCGCGCCCGTCGTGCTCTTGAGCGTGTCAGTGGCCACCGGAGGCCTCCGTTTCGGTCTTCTCGTGCGTGGGGTTGCTAACGGCCAGCGCCATCACGGCGTCCTGCGTGGCCTGGTCGGCGGCGAGTTCGCCCGCGATCCGGCCCTGCGCCATCACCAGCACCCGGTCGCTCATGCCGAGCACCTCGGGCAGATCACTGGAGATCATCAGGACGGCGGCCCCGGCGGCCGTCAGTTCGTTGATCAGCTGGTAGATCTCGACCTTGGCGCCGACGTCGATCCCGCGCGTCGGCTCGTCGAGGATCAGCACCTTCGTGTCGGCCAGCAGCCACTTGCCGATGACGACCTTCTGCTGGTTGCCACCGGACAACGTCCGTACGTGCTGGCCCAGTCCGGCCATCCGCACCCCGAGCTGCTCGGCGATCCGTGCGGCGGCCGCCCGCTGCGAGGCGAGGTCGACGAGGCCGGCACGGGTCGCGGACCGCATGGTGACCAGACCGAGGTTCTCCTCGACGGAGGCGTCGAGGAGCAGCCCCTGGCCCTTGCGGTCCTCGGGGATCAGACCGATGCCCGCGGTCATGGCCGCGTTGACGTCGTGCCGGGGGACGGTCGCGCCGGAGACCTTCACGGCCCCGTTGTCGTACTGGTCGGCGCCGAACACCGCCCGCACCACCTCCGTACGACCGGCCCCGACCAGCCCCGCGACACCGACGACCTCGCCGGCGTGCACCTCGAAGCTGACGTCGTGGAAGACGCCGTCGCGGGTGAGGCCCTCGACGGAGAGCAACGCGGCGCCCCGGTCGGCCCGTTCGCGCGGGTACTGCTGCTCGATCGACCGCCCCACCATGAGACGTACGAGTTCGTCCTCGGGCGTGGTGGCGGGGACCTGCCCGACACTCCTGCCGTCCCGGATGACCGTCACCCGGTCTCCCAGCGCGGCGATCTCCTCCAGGTGGTGCGTGATGAAGACGACGCCCACACCGTCGGCGCGCAGGGTGCGCACGATCGCGAAGAGCTTGTCGACCTCCTCGGAGGTCAGCACCGCGGTCGGCTCGTCCATGATCAGGACCCGCGCGTCCAGGCTGAGCGCCTTCGCGATCTCGACCATCTGGAGGCGGGCGATACCGAGTTCACGGACCCGCGCGCGGGGCGACACGTTCACGCCGACCCGCTCAAGGAGGACGGTGGCGTCCGCCTCCATCCTCTTCCGGTCGATCATGCCCAGGCGGCGCGGCTGCCGCCCGAGGAAGATGTTCTCGGCCACCGTCAGGTCGGGAACGAGGTTGAACTCCTGGTAGATGGTGGCGATCCCGAGGCGCTCGGAGTCCTGCGCACCATGGATGCGCACCTCCTCACCACCGGCCAGGATCCGCCCGCCGTCGGGCGTGTAGGCGCCGGAGAGCATCTTGATGAGGGTGCTCTTGCCCGCGCCGTTCTCACCGAGGAGGACGTGCACCTCGCCCCGGCGCAGGTCGAAGTCGACGCCGTCGAGCGCGACCACGCCGGGGAAGGCCTTCCGTATGCCCTCGATGCGCAGCAACTCGTCCGGGTTGCTCACGTCTGGCTCCTTCTTACGGGGGACCGCACAGCGGGGGACTGCGCGGGGGGTGGCTCGGTGGGAGCCGGTGGCTCGGGGGAAGCCGGTTCGCCGCACGAGCGGCGTACGACGACCCGGGCGGAGAGGGTGACGGACTCGGGGGGCCGCCCCTCGATGCGGTCGACGAGCGCGCGCACGGCGGCCCGCCCCAACTCGCCCGTGGGCTGGGCGATCGCGGTGATCGGCGGATCGGTGTGCACGAACCAGGGGATGTCGTCGAACGCGGCCAGCGCGACGTCCTCGGGCACCCGCAGCCCGCGTGCGCGGATCGCGTCGAGCGCGCCCAGGGCCATCAGGTTGTCCGCGGCGAAGACGGCCTCGGGCGGCTCGGGCAGGTCGAGAAAGCCCTCGGTGACCCGCCGCCCGCTCTCGGCCTGGAAGTCGCCCCGCCCGGTGTAGACGTCGGGGAGATCGAGCCCGTGCGCGTGCAGCGCCTCCCTGAAGGCGTCCACCCGCTCCTGGCCGGTCGTGGTCGCCGCCGGGCCCGCGATGATCGCCAGCCGCCGGTGCCCGAGCCCGTACAGATGGGCGACGAGATCCCGGACGGCCGCCCGCCCGTCCGCCCGCACGATGGGCACCTCCATGCCCGGGATCCACCGGTCCACGAAGACCATCGGCGTCCCGGTGCGCGCGGCGTCCAGCATCAGCGGCGATCCGCCGTCGGTCGGGGAGACCAGCAGGCCGTCGATACGGCGGTCCAGCAGATTGCGTACGTGGTGGTCCTGGAGGTCGGGCCGCTCGTCGGCGTTGCCGAAGATGACGCTGTAGCCGAGCGCGCGGGCCTCCTCCTCGACGGAGCGGGCCAGTTCGGTGAAGTAGGGGTTCATCACGTCGCTGATGACCAGGCCGAGGGTGTGGGTCTGGTCGGTGCGGAGCGACCGGGCGACGGCGTTTCGGCGGTAGCCCAACGTCTCGACGGCGGTCAGCACGCGCGTACGGGCGTCCGCGCTGACCGACGGATGGTCGTTCAGGACGCGCGACACCGTGGCGACGGAGACCCCCGCCTCCGCGGCGACGTCCTTGATGCTCGCCATCGCCGGTCCACCTCCTTGTGGATCTGTGCTGGTGAATCTGCGCCGGCTGTACCGGTCGGGTGCTGGCGCATGCGTGGAATCGATTACATCCGCGACACGGAGGATTGGAATCGATTACACGGGCGGAATCAAGCCCTCCGCGCCCGCCTGAGACCGGATTGTGATGAGTGGCGCTCAGATGAGCGAGGCAGGGTGGGCGGGACCGGGTGGGCTGTCGGTGCCGGGCGGTACCGTCGGATCATGGCCCAAGAAACGGGGAGCGGGGAGCGGCGCCTGGCCGTGCTCGAAGGCGTCCTGGAGCGCATCACCTACGCCAACGAGGACAACGGCTACACGGTCGCCCGCGTCGACACCGGCCGCGGCGCCGGTGACCTGCTGACGGTCGTCGGCGCGCTGCTCGGCGCCCAGGTGGGCGAGTCACTGCGGATGGAGGGGCGTTGGGGCTCGCACCCCCAGTACGGCAAGCAGTTCACCGTCGAGAACTACACGACCCTGCTGCCGGCCACCGTCCAGGGCATCCGCCGCTATCTCGGCTCGGGCCTGGTCAAGGGGATCGGCCCGGTCTTCGCCGACCGCATCACCCAGCACTTCGGCCTGGACACCCTGAAGATCATCGAGGAGGAGCCCAAGCGGCTCATCGAGGTCCCCGGGCTCGGCCCCAAACGCACGAAGAAGATCGCCGACGCCTGGGAGGAGCAGAAGGCGATCAAGGAGGTCATGCTCTTCCTCCAGACCGTCGAGGTGTCCACGTCGATCGCGGTGCGCATCTACAAGAAGTACGGCGACGCCTCGATCTCCGTGGTGAAGAACCACCCCTACCGCCTGGCCTCCGACGTCTGGGGCATCGGCTTCCTCACCGCTGACAAGATCGCCCAGTCCGTCGGCATCCCGCACGACAGCCCGGAGCGCGTCAAGGCGGGCCTGCAGTACGCCCTGTCGCAGTCCGCCGACCAGGGGCACTGCTATCTCCCCGAGGAACAGCTGATCGCGGACGCGGTGAAACTGCTCCAGGTCGACACCGGCCTGGTCATCGAGTGCCTCGCCGACCTCGCGACGCCCCCTGAGGAGGGGGAGGACCCCGGTGTCGTACGGGAGAAGGTGCCCGGACCGGACGGCGTCCCGGTCACCGCCGTCTACCTCGTGCCCTTCCATCGCGCCGAACTCTCCCTCTCCGCCCAGCTGTTGCGCATCCTGCGCACCGACCAGGACCGGATGCCCGCCTTCCGCGAGGTCGCGTGGGACAAGGCGCTGGGCTGGCTGAGGGCCCGTACCGGGGTGGAGCTGGCACCCGAGCAGGAGGCCGCCGTCAAGCTGGCGCTCGGCGAGAAGGTCGCCGTCCTCACCGGCGGCCCGGGCTGCGGAAAGTCCTTCACGGTCCGCTCGATCGTGGAGCTGGCCCGCGCCAAGAAGGCCAAGGTCGTCCTCGCCGCCCCCACCGGCCGCGCGGCCAAGCGTCTGTCCGAGCTCACCGGCGCCGAGGCCTCCACCGTCCACCGGCTGCTGGAGCTGAAGCCGGGCGGCGACGCGGCCTACGACAAGGACCGTCCCCTCGACGCCGACCTGGTGGTGGTCGACGAGGCGTCGATGCTGGACCTGCTGCTCGCGAACAAGCTGGTGAAGGCCGTGCCCCCGGGTGCGCACCTTCTCTTCGTGGGGGATGTCGACCAGCTCCCCAGCGTCGGCGCCGGCGAGGTGCTGCGCGACCTGCTCGCGGACGGCGGCCCGATCCCGGCCGTGCGCCTGACGCGCGTGTTCCGCCAGGCCCAGAAGTCCGGCGTGGTGACGAACGCGCACCGGATCAACTCCGGGCAGCATCCCGTCACCGACGGCATGAACGACTTCTTCCTCTTCGTCGAGGACGACACGGAGGAGGTCGGCCGCCTGACGGTGGACGTGGCGGCCCGGCGGATCCCGGCCAAATTCGGCCTCGATCCGCGCCGGGACGTCCAGGTACTCGCCCCCATGCACCGGGGCCCCGCGGGCGCGGGCACCCTCAACGGCCTGCTCCAGCAGGCCATCACCCCCGGCCGCCCGGAGGTCCCCGAGAAGCGGTTCGGCGGCCGGGTCTTCCGGGTCGGCGACAAGGTCACCCAGATTCGCAACAATTACGAGAAGGGCACCAACGGTGTCTTCAACGGCACCGTGGGCGTGGTCACCGCGCTCGACCCGGTCGACCAGCGCCTCACCGTGCTGACGGACGAGGACGAGGAGGTCGGTTACGAGTTCGACGAACTGGACGAACTGGCGCACGCGTACGCGGTGACCATTCACCGCTCGCAGGGAAGTGAATATCCCGCCGTGGTGATCCCGGTCACCACCAGCGCCTGGATGATGCTTCAGCGGAACCTGCTGTACACGGCGGTCACCCGGGCGAAGAAACTGGTCGTCCTCGTCGGTTCACGCAAGGCGATCGGTCAGGCGGTGCGCACGGTGTCGGCGGGCCGGCGCTGCACGGCACTGGACTTCCGGCTCTCGGGCCGGTGACCCTGCGGTCCCGAAGCCCCTTTACGGGGGTCTGAGGGCAGGCATCCCCAAAAATGATCGATCAAATGAGTCACATCGGTCACAGAGCTCTTCCGGAAGCGGGTGAAGGAGAGGCAGGATGGGCGAGTTGGCGGCACTCAGTGCCGCCGATACGCCCAACGGCCGACCCCGAGTGCACTCTCCTGCGCCAAATGGGGGATGGTAGAGACAGTCAGGGCAACCTCGAAGAAGAGGCACAACGTCGGTGAGGGATGACGTGAGCGAGCACACCAACAACGCTGTAGTACTGCGGTACGGCGACGGCGAGTACACCTACCCGGTGATCGACAGCACCGTCGGCGACAAGGGCTTCGACATCGGGAAGCTCCGTGCCCAGACCGGTCTGGTCACTCTTGACAGCGGTTACGGGAACACCGCCGCGTACAAATCCGCCGTCACGTACCTCGACGGCGAGGCCGGCATCCTCCGGTATCGCGGCTACCCGATCGAGCAGCTGGCCGAGCGCTCCACCTTCCTGGACGTGGCCTATCTGCTGATCAACGGCGAGCTGCCGACCGTCGACGAGCTCACCGTCTTCAGGAACGACATCACGCAGCACACCCTGCTGCACGAGGACGTCAAGAACTTCTACAAGGGCTTCCCGCGCGACGCCCACCCGATGGCCATGCTGTCGTCGGTCGTCTCGGCGCTGTCCACGTTCTACCAGGACAGCCACAACCCGTTCGACGAGAAGCAGCGCAACCTCTCGACGATCCGTCTGCTCGCCAAGCTTCCGACGATCGCCGCGTACGCGTACAAGAAGTCGATCGGCCACCCGTTCGTCTACCCGCGCAACGACCTCGGCTACGTCGAGAACTTCCTGCGTATGACCTTCTCGGTCCCGGCGCAGGAGTACGACCTCGACCCGGTCGTCGTCTCCGCGCTCGACAAGCTGCTGATCCTGCACGCGGACCACGAGCAGAACTGTTCGACGTCCACGGTCCGCCTGGTCGGCTCCTCGCAGGCCAACATGTTCGCGTCGATCTCGGCCGGCATCAACGCCCTGTGGGGCCCGCTGCACGGCGGCGCCAACCAGTCCGTCCTGGAGATGCTCGAGGGCATCCAGGCCAACGGCGGCGACGTGGACTCCTTCATCCGCAAGGTGAAGAACAAGGAAGAGGGCGTCCGCCTGATGGGCTTCGGCCACCGGGTGTACAAGTCCTTCGACCCGCGCGCGAAGATCATCAAGGCTGCCGCGCACGATGTGCTGTCCGCCCTCGGCAAGTCCGACGAGCTGCTGGACATCGCGCTGAAGCTGGAGGAGCACGCGCTCTCCGACGACTACTTCGTCTCGCGCAACCTCTACCCGAACGTCGACTTCTACACCGGCCTGATCTACCGGGCCATGGGCTTCCCGACCGAGATGTTCACGGTCCTGTTCGCCCTGGGCCGGCTCCCGGGCTGGATCGCCCAGTGGCACGAGATGATCAAGGAGCCCGGCTCCCGCATCGGCCGTCCGCGCCAGATCTACACGGGCGTGGTCGAGCGCGACTTCGTGCCGGTCGAGGAGCGCTGAGTCCTCCACCAGGGCCCCGTACGCGGCTTCGGCCGGGTGCGGGGCCTTCGTGTGTCCGGGCGTGTGGGCGTGGGTGATGACAGCTGGCTGCACGCATGGGTGATGACTAGCCAGCGCCGTTGACCTGGCGTGCTGCTGGATATGCGGAAGGCGCCCCGGCGCCGGTCCCCCCACGGGCCGACGTCCAGGGCGCCTTCCCATGTCCCGGTGCGGATTCCCCCCACGGGATCCGGCCGGGCGTCTGTGAGAACCAGCGCCTGAATCGCTGTCTTGCGGTACTGCTGGTGCCGCCATTGAGCAGAACGAGCAAAAATCCTCGTACTACTCCTGTGTGTGCGGTCTGCCGGGACAGCGCACGCTGGGAGGGCCGCTCAAAGCTCCCCGGTGTACGTGCCCCGGCAACGCACCTCTGGAGAAGTCCCCCAAGACATCCCCAGATGCCAGTGGGCGCCCCCCAAGACGCTGCCTGACATCGCCAACTTAGACCTTCGAATCCCTTCGATGGTTACCTTCACATCACTGTGATCTGCGTCTCTTGCATATGTCCGTTAGATGCGCAAGGGCCCGGGATATGGCGAAAGGGACCCAAGCGTAAGGATGATGCGCGAGCCTTGTGAAGAGCTTATGTGAGTGCGGCGCCGGACTCCAGAGGGGTCCGTCATCGGAATGCCCGCAAACGCAGGCTGTTCGTCACAACGAAGACCGACGAGAACGCCATCGCCGCGCCCGCGATCATCGGGTTCAGCAACCCGGCGGCGGCCAGGGGCAGCGCGGCCACGTTGTACCCGAAGGCCCACACCAGATTGCCCTTGATCGTGGACAGTGTGCGCCGGGACAGCCGGATCGCGTCCGCGGCCACCCGTAGGTCCCCGCGTACCAGCGTCAGGTCGCCCGCCTCGATCGCCGCGTCGGTCCCGGTCCCCATCGACAGGCCCAGATCGGCGACGGCGAGCGCGGCCGCGTCGTTGACGCCGTCACCGACCATGGCGACGACCCGTCCCTCGCCCTGCAGCCGCCGTACGACGTCGACCTTGTCCTCGGGCAGTACCTCGGCGACCACCTGCTCGGCGTCGATCCCGACGGCCCGGCCGACCGCCTCGGCGACCGTCCGGTTGTCCCCGGTCAGCAGCACCGGCCTCAGGCCGAGGGCCCGCAGCTCCCGTACCGCCTCCGCGCTGGTCTCCTTGACCGCGTCCGCGACGGCCAGGACCCCGCGCGCCGCTCCGTCCCAGCCGACCACGACGGCCGTACGCCCGTCCCGCTCGGCCTGTTCCTTCGCGCGGGCCACGTCCAGCGGGAGTACGTCGAAAAGGCGACCCACCGCCACCTCGCGGCCCTTCACCCGTCCGCGTACGCCCCGCCCCGGCACGTTCTCGAAGTGCTCGACCGCCGGAAGTGGTCCCACGCGTTCCTCGGCGCCCGCGGCGACGGCCCGGGCCACGGGGTGCTCGGAGGCGTGCTCCAGGGCGCCCGCGAGCCGCAGCAGCTCGGTCTCGTCGGCGCCTTCGGTGACGTGGACCTCCTGGAGGGTCATCCGGCCGGTGGTCACCGTGCCGGTCTTGTCCAGGACGACCGTGTCGACGCGGCGGGTGGACTCCAGTACCTCGGGGCCCTTGATGAGGATGCCGAGCTGGGCGCCGCGCCCGGTGCCGACCATCAGGGCGGTCGGGGTGGCCAGGCCCAGCGCGCACGGGCAGGCGATGATCAGGACCGCGACGGCCGCGGTGAACGCCGCGACCGTGCCACCCGTCGCGCCGAGCCACACCCCGAAGGTGCCGACCGCGATCGCGATCACCACCGGCACGAAGGTCCCGGAGACCCGGTCGGCCAGCCGCTGCACCTCCGCCTTGCCGTTCTGCGCGTCCTCCACCAGCTTCGCCATCCGCGCGAGCCGGGTCTCGGCGCCGACCCGGGTGGCCTCGACGACCAGCCGCCCGCCGGCGTTGACCGTGGCCCCGGTGACGGCGTCGCCCACGGTGACGTCCACCGGGACGGACTCGCCGGTCAGCATGGACGCGTCCACCGCGGAGGCCCCCTCGACGACGGTGCCGTCGGTGGCGACCTTCTCCCCGGGCCGTACGACGAACCGGTCGCCGACGGCCAGCCGGGCCACCGGGATCCGTACCTCCCGCCCCTCCCGCAGGACGGCCACGTCCTTCACGCCGAGCTCCATCAGGGCCCGCAGCGCGGCCCCGGCGCGGCGCTTGGCGCGAGCCTCCAGGTAGCGGCCCAGCAGGATGAACGCGGTGACCCCTGCGGCGACTTCGAGGTAGATAGTGGAGGTGGAGTGCATCCGTGAGGCGGTCAGCTCGAAGCTGTCCCGCATGCCCGGCATGCCCGCGTCGCCGAGGAACAGCGCCCACAGCGACCAGCCGTACGCGGCCAGCGTGCCGAGCGAGACCAGGGTGTCCATGGTGGCCGCGCCGTGCCGGACGTTCGTCCAGGCGGCCCGGTGGAAGGGCAGGCCGCCCCAGACCACGACCGGCGAGGCGAGGGTGAGCGCCAGCCACTGCCAGTTGTCGAACTGCAGCGCGGGGATCATGGAGAGCAGGACGACCGGGACGGCCAGCGCGGCCGAGACGGTCAGCCGCTGCCGCAGTGCGGCCGACTCCGGGTCCTCTCCCGCGTCTGCTCCGGCGTCCGCTTCGCCGGCGGTCTCCGTGGAGGTCTCGTCCGGGGGTGGCGTCGGCTCCTCGGCGGTGTACCCGGTCCGCACCACCGTCGCGATCAGATCCGCGACGTCGACGCCCGTCGGGTAGCTGACCTTGGCCTTCTCCGTCGCGTAGTTCACCGTGGCGGTCACGCCGTCCATGCGGTTGAGCTTCTTCTCGACGCGGGCGGCGCAGGCTGCGCAGGTCATTCCGCCGATGAGCAGTTCGACGTCCGACGTCCCGGTTGCCGGGGCGTGGTCGGTGGTGGTGGCCATGTCCGTACTCCAGAGAGCGGACCGGGCGGGCGGTGGCCGACGTGGGCCGGCTCGGCACGCCCGGGTGGGAGGTGCGTGGCTCAGTCTGCCTCAGGCCTTGCCGACGAGTTCGTAGCCCGCCTCGTCGACGGCGGCGCGCACGGCTTCCTCGTCGAGCGGGGCCGCGGACACGACGGTCACCTCGCCGGTCGAGGCGACGGCCTTCACCGAGCTGACACCGGCGATCTCGGAGAGCTCGCCGGAGATCGCTCCCTCGCAGTGTCCGCAGCTCATCCCGCTCACCTTGTAGACGGCGGTTACGGAGCCGGGGGTGTCGGTCTCAGTGGTCATGTCGTTCTCCTCGTCGGGGCGACTGGGGCGGTCGTGGCCCACGGTGGGGCCTTGCGGTCATCCATGTTATACCCCTAGGGGGTATTAATCCAAGAGGTGGCGGTGTGCTGTGGGCCACGAGCGACGGGCGGGGCGGCGTCGGTCGGTGGTCGAGGTCGGTCAATGGTGCGCGGCTGGGTGGGGGTGGGTGGCGGGTGCGGCGGCCGTCGGGGTGAGTACCCCGTCGTGGGCAAGGCGTGCTCGGGGACCGCCGGGGTTGTGCGGCCGCTGGATCGGTGCCGCTGAAGGTCGGTCAGTGTGCCGGGGTCGCCGTGGCCGGGTGGTGGCCGAGCTTCTCGCCGACCAGCGGGTCCAGGTAACGGGTCAGGACGTTCTTCAGTTCCCGGACGTAGGCGTCCCGCTCGGCGCCCTCGTGGGCGAGGATCAGCTCCAGGCCCGCCTTGTAGAGGCCCAGGCACATGTGGGCGGTGCGGTTGACGTCGGCCGGCGGCGCGTCGGGCAGGAAAGAGGAGAGCAGGGTCTCGATGCGGGCGACGAGGGTCGCGTGCAGGGCGTCGTGCTCCTCGGTGATCCGGCCCGGGATGTCGGGGCCGTGCATCAGCGCGAAGAACACGGGGTGCTGGCAGTTGAAGTCGATGAACCGGTCGACGGTGGCGGCGACGGCCTCCTCCAGCGGGGTCGCGGGGTCGACCGGCGCGAGTGCCTCGCCGTAGGTGTCGCGCATCTCGTGCATCAGCCGGTCGCCCAGCTCGATCGCGATCGCTTCCTTGTTGGGGAAGAACTGGTACAGCGTCCCCGGTGAGACGCCGGCCTCACGGGCGATCGCGCTGGTGCTGGCGGCCGTGTAGCCAGTGGTGCAGAAGACGTTGGCGGCGGCTTCGAGGAGTTGGGCGATGCGACGCTCGCCCCGGGCCTGGCGGCGGCGGGGCTGCTCCTTCTCCTGCTTCTCCGGTCTGACGGGCACGCGACTTATCCCCAACTCTCCGAAACTCTCGGGACACGGTTGACAAACACGAGCGGTCGCTCGCATTCTGGTGAAACGCGAGTGATCTCTCGCGTTTTCCAGTCTACGGGCTGCACGGTGAAGGGGACACCGCACGATGAGCGAAGTCAACAGCCCACCCCGCGTCGGGGGATGGACCCGGTTCGTGACCGCTCGGCCACGTCTGTCGCTGCTCGCCGCCCTGCTGCTCACGGCGCTCGCCGTGCTGGTCGGCAGCGGTGTCGCCGACCGCCTCGGTGCGGGCGGCTGGGAGGATCCGAACGCCGAGTCCACCTACGCGACCAAGGCCCTGGAACGCGAGTTTCCCGACTCCCAGCCCAACCTCCTGCTCCTGGTGGACGCGAAAGGCGCCTCGGTCGATGATCCGGCGGTCGTCGCCGAGGCCGAGCGAATCGCCGAGCGCCTGAAAGGCGAACGGGGCGTTACGGGCGTGGGCTCCTACTGGCAGTCCGGCGCTCCCGCCCTGCGCGCGAAGGACGGCCATGAGGCGTTGATCGCCGCCCGCGTCACCGGTGACGAGACGCAGATGGGCGAAACCCTGGACCGCCTCGCGCCGACGGTCCGCGGCACGCACGGCCCGGTGGACGTCACGGTCGGCGGACCGGTCGCGGTACGGCACGAGATGCAGACGATCATCGAGGAGGACCTCACCCGGGCCGAGCTGATCGCCCTGCCGGTGACGCTGGTGCTGCTGGTGATGGTCTTCGGCAGCGCGGTCGCCGCCCTGCTGCCCCTGCTCATCGGCATCGTCGCCATCCTCGGGACGAACGCGGTGCTGCGGGTGCTCACCGAGTTCACCGACGTCTCCGTCTTCGCACTCAACCTCACCACGGCCCTGGGGCTCGGCCTCGCCATCGACTACGCCCTGTTCATCGTCCGCCGCTTCCGCGAGGAACTGTCCACCGGCGCCGAACCCTTGACCGCCGTGGGCACCACTCTGCGCACGGCCGGCCGTACGGTCCTCTTCTCGGCCCTCACGGTCGCCGTGTCGCTCGCCGCGATGCTGCTGTTCCCGCAGTACTTCCTGCGGTCCTTCGCGTACGCCGGTATCGCCGTCGTCGTGCTGGCCGCGGCGGCCGCCCTGATCCTGCTCCCGGCAGCGCTGGTCCTGCTCGGCCACCGGGTCGACTCCCTGGACCTTCGCCGCCTGTTCCGGCGAGGGCGGGAGCCGCGGCCGACCGTGGACGGGGGCGGCGCCTGGGCCCGCAGTGCGACCCTCGTGATGCGCCGTGCCCCCTTCTTCGCCCCGGCCACCGCGGCCGTGCTCGTCGTCCTCGGACTGCCTTTCCTGGGGGTGAAGTTCGGCACCGCCGACGACCGCCAGCTGCCCTCCACCGCCGAGTACCACGTCGTGCAGCAACACATCCGGGACGGCTTCCCCGGCAGCCCCGGCGGAGGCCTCGAAATCCTCGCCGAGGGAGCGGCCACCCGGGCGCAGTACACCGCGTACAAGGAGCGGATCGCGGACCTGCCCGAAGTGCGGCGGGTCGACGGCCCGCTCGTCAAGGGCGAGTCGGCGTACTTCACGGTGCTGCCGAAGGGCGAGGCCGTCGGCGACCCCGCCCAGCGCCTGGTGGGTGAAGTGCGCGAGGTCCGGGCCCCGTTCGACACCGAGGTGACCGGCACGGCCGCCGTCCTGGTCGACTCCAAGCACGCGATAGCGCAGCAACTGCCCTGGGCGCTCGCCTTCATCGCCATCGTCACCCTGCTCCTGGTGTTCCTGCTGACGGGCAGCGTGCTGATACCGATCCAGGCGGTGGTGCTCAACGCGCTCAGCCTGAGCGCCATGTTCGGAGCGGTGGTCTGGGTCTTCCAGGACGGCCACCTGTCCGGCCTGCTCGGCTTCACCAGCCCCGGCTCGATAGAGACGACCCTCCCGGTCCTGATGTTCTGCGTGGCCTTCGGGCTCTCCATGGACTACGGCGTGTTCCTGCTCTCCCGTATCAAGGAGGAGTACGACAGGACGGGGGACCACAACGAGGCGGTCCGGCACGGGCTTCAGCGCACCGGTGGGCTGATCACGGCGGCGGCGGTGATCCTCGCGGTGGTGATGGTCGCCATCGGTACGTCCCGCGTGACCAACACGAAGATGCTCGGACTCGGAATCGCGCTGGCCGTGCTGATGGACGCGATGATCGTCCGCAGCCTCCTGGTCCCGGCGGTGATGCGCCTCACCGGCCGGGCGACCTGGTGGGCCCCGGGCCCGCTGCGGCGCTTCCACGAACGGTTCGGACTGAGCGAGGGGGAGCGGGAGGAGCTGAAAGCCGACGTGCCCGAACGGGACAGGGCCGAACGCGACAAGGCGGAGGCGCGCGGATAGCGTGCCGGCGTCAGGGGTGATCGGCGCGAGAGCGGGAAGCGGGGGCGCGTATGCGGGCCGTGGTGTTCGAGCGGTACGGAGAGCCGGCCGAGGTGCGCGAGGTGGCGGACCCGGAGCCCGCTGAGCACGGCGTGGTGGTGCGGGTCGAGGCCACGGGGCTGTGCCGCAGCGACTGGCACGGCTGGCAGGGCCACGACCCGGACATCGCGTTGCCGCATGTGCCGGGACACGAACTCGCCGGTGTCGTCGAGGCGGTGGGAGCCCGGGTGACCGGATGGCGAGCGGGGGACCGGGTCACCGTCCCGTTCATCTGCGCCTGCGGCACCTGCCCGTCCTGCGCGGCCGGCGACCAGCAGGTGTGCGAGCGGCAGACCCAGCCCGGCTTCACCCACTGGGGCTCCTTCGCCGAGTACGTGGCGTTGGACCACGCCGACGTGAACCTGATCGCCGTCCCCGAGGACCTGTCCTTCGCCACCGCGGCCTCCCTCGGCTGCCGGTTCGCCACGGCGTTCCGCGCGGTGGTGCGGCAGGGCCGGGTGGCGGCGGGGGAGTGGGTCGCGGTGCACGGCTGCGGAGGCGTCGGCCTGTCCGCCGTGATGATCGCGGCGGCGTCGGGGGCGCGGGTGGTGGCGGTGGACGTGTCGCCGCACGCCCTGGACCTGGCACGGACGTTCGGCGCGGCGCAGTGCGTGGACGCGTCCCGCACGCAGAACACGGCGGAGGCGATCCTCGACCTGACCGGCGGCGGCGCCCACCTCTCCCTCGACGCCCTGGGCTCGCCCGCCACCTGCGCCGCCTCGGTCAACGGTCTGCGTCGCCGGGGCCGTCATGTCCAGGTCGGCCTGCTGCCCTCGGCGAGCGGCACGACACCGGTCCCGATGGCCCGCGTGATCGCCCTCGAACTCGAACTCCTCGGCAGCCACGGCATGGCCGCCCACACCTACCCGCCGATGCTGGAACTCGTTCGGGCGGGAATGTTGCGGCCGGACCTGCTGGTCACGTCCACGATCACCCTGGACGCGACACCGGCCGCGCTGGCGGCGATGGGCACCGCGCCCGGGGCGGGGGTGACGGTCATCGCTCCATGGAGCTGACGACGCCCCACATGCCGGGGGGCGGGGTTTCGGTTCCTCGGGTCAGCCCTCTCTTCGGCCCCGGTTGCCCGGACGGGAGGCCGCCCAGGCGCGCACGGTGTCCGCGTACCAGTAGGGCTTGCCGCCCTCGACGTGATCGGGCGAGGGGAGCAGACCGTGCTTGCGGTAGGACCGTACGGTGTCCGGCTGCACCCGGATGTGTGCCGCGATCTCCTTGTAGGACCAAAGCCTTCGGTCGGTCATGAGGTGCACCTCCCCGCGCGTGCCGCGGTGGCGGCCGGGGGCGGCCGTCGGGGGTACCCGGGCACTGCGCTGGCGATCTCAAAGCCTGTGCCCGCTCAACGACGGAGCGTTGAAGCAGGGCAGGGCCCGTGCGCGGGTGTGACGCATGTGCCGCGTACACGTGACATGTGTGACGCGAAGGGGATGTTTGTGACACGAGTGCCACAAAGACGCACACCGGGTCAAGGGCGCGGCGTGTTGACTGCGACCATCTCTCCCGGTCCGCATGGTGTTGCCCGCGCGGTGCACAAGACGGGCCGGACCCGCTGCGTCGGGCCCGGCCCGTCGGCTCCCCGCATCCCCCGGTTTCCGCATCCCCCCCGGTGCGTCCCCCCGAGCAACCGGCGGGACGCTCAGCCTGCCTGCGGCGGGCACTGCCGGTCTTGGAGAAAACCGCACTGTCGTCGCTCCGACGCGAGGACGAGACTCGTCGCCTCGCCCGTCATCCGGTCGTTCACGGGCCCCCCGGGCCCGGCCGGCACCGTCCGAGCCGCTGTGAACTCCCGTGGCGTGCACCCCGTCATCGCCTTGAACTCACCGCTCAGATGCGCCTGGTCGTAGAAGCCGCAGACCGCCGCCGTCTCCGCCTGTCCCCGTCCGTCCGCCAGCATCCGCCGGGCCCGCTGCAACCGCAGCACCCGGGCCGCCGCCTTGGGACCCAGCCCGATCTGCTCCCGGAAACGGTTCTCCAGGTGCCGCACGCTCCAGCCGACCTCCTCGGCGAGCCGTCGCACCGGCATCGCACCGCCCGTGCGCACCAGCTCGGACCAGGCCCGCACCACCCGCGCCGAACTCGGAGTCCCGGCCGCCCACCAGCGGGCGAACACATCGTCGAGGAGTGCGAACCGGTCGTCCCAGGTCGGTAACGCGGCCAGCGCGGCGGAGAGTTCGCCGACGCTGCGCCGACGGCCCCCGGCCCGGCGGGAGGCGAGGGCGTGCGGCAACTCGTCGGGGTCGACGGTGCGGTCGGCGAGCTCGTACTGGGGCGTGCCGAAGAGCGTGAACGCGGCCCAGGGCGTGAGCAGGACCTCGATGCCCGACACCCGACCGCCGTGCTCACCGACGGCCGGGGTGGTCGTGGGGCCGCAGTAGACCGACACGAGGAGGACGTGGGGCGGCCCGCTCGCGAGATGTGCACCGGCTGGTCGAAGCCCAGCAACAGGGTCGCCGCACCGATCGGTGCCTCCAGTCGGCGCCGCGGCCGGTGCATCGCGAGCCTGACGCCGCGGTAGCTCATCACGCCGGGCCGCAGCCGTGGGTGCGGCGACGCGAGAACGAGTTCCCAGGAACCGACGGGCCCCTCCCCGGACCGCACCAGCACCGCAGACGCCGCCACCATCCGCCCCTCCTCCGGCGAAGGCACCCATGGTGCAACGTCAGGGGAGAGGACGGAAGGCCACTGCAAGGGGCGCGGGCATCACGGCATCAAGGGACGCGAGCATCAAGGGGCGCGGGCATCAAGGGACGCGAGCATCACGTGCATCAAGAGGCCCGGGCCTCAAGGGGCGCGAGCATCACGGGCCTCAAGGGGCGCGGGGAACTGCGCGACCAGCCACAGACAACCCGCACCCGCACCCGCACCCTCACAGAGCGCACCCCCACAAACGCCCCGCCCGCCCCGGAGGGCTACGCCCCGCAGGACCTCAGGAACGCCCGCGTCCGCTGAGCGATCGGCAGCGGAGTGTCCGGCTCGCACGGGTACATGTCCTGCTCGACGATCGCGAACAGATCGACGTCCAGTTTCTGCGCGGCCTCCAGCACGGGCCCCAGCGCGGGCACCCCGGCGGGCGGCTCGCACATCACACCGCGCGCGACAGCCGGCCCGAACGGAACCTCGTTCGCCCGTACGTCCGCCAGGATCTCCGGGTCCACCTGCTTCAGGTGCAGGTACCCGATGCGTTCGCCGTAGGTCTCGATCAGCTTGACGCTGTCGCCGCCGCAGTACGCGTAGTGCCCGGTGTCCAGGCACAGCGACACCAGGTCGGAGTCGGTGCCGTCCAGGAAGCGGACGACGTTCTCCTCGCTGTCGATGTGGGTGTCGGCGTGCGGGTGGACGACGATCTGCAGGCCGTACCGCTCCCGCACCTCCTTGCCGAGGCGCTCGGTCAGGGAGGTGAGGTTGCGCCACTGCTCGGGCGTGAGGGTGTCGGGCTCCAGCACCTCGCCGGTCTTGTCGTCCCGCCAGAAGGACGGGATGACGACCAGATGCCGGGCGCCCATCGCCTGGGCGAGCACCGCGTTGTCCGCGACATGCGCCCAGGTCTTCTCCCAGACGGCCTCGCCGTGGTGCAGGCCGGTGAAGACCGTGCCGGCGGACACTTTCAGGCCACGCCCGGCCGTCTCCTCGGTGAGGACGGCCGGATCGGTCGGCAGGTACCCGTACGGGCCCAGCTCGATCCACTCGTAGCCGGACGCGGCGACCTCGTCGAGGAAGCGCTGCCAGGGGACCTGTTGCGGATCGTCCGGGAACCAGACGCCCCAGGAGTCGGGCGCCGATCCGATCCGGATGCGGGAGAGTGAGGACTGAGGTGACAACGACGTCATGGCCGCCAGCGTGCGGTTCACGAGCGGGGGTGTCAAGACCTGGTCCGAATGTCTGGACAAAACATTGACAGGGTCACGTGCACGGCGCTAGAAACCGTGGAGAGCCGATACGAGCCGACGCGGCCGACAGGCCACTCGGCCAGAAGCCGACGGGTCAGAAGCCCGCTCGGCCACCAGCCGCCGCGGCGCACGAAGGGAACTCGATGGCGTACGACCTGATCACCATGGGGCGGATCGGAGTGGACCTCTATCCGCTGCAGACGGGCGTCCCGTTGCCGCAGGTGGAGACCTTCGGCAAGTTCCTCGGCGGCTCGGCCACCAATGTCGCCGTAGCCGCGGCCCGCCTGGGACGGCAGACCGCGGTGATCACCCGTACCGGCGACGACCCGTTCGGGACCTACCTGCACGAGGAGCTGCGGGGCTTCGGCGTCGACGACCGCTGGGTCACCCCGGTCGCGGGCCTGCCCACCCCGGTCACCTTCTGCGAGGTCTTCCCGCCGGACGACTTCCCGCTCTACTTCTACCGCCGCCCCAAGGCGCCCGACCTGGAGATCGACGCCCACGAGCTCGACCTGGACGCCATCCGCGAGGCGAGCATCTTCTGGGTCACGGGCACCGGCCTGAGCGAGGAGCCCAGCCGTACGGCGACGCTCGCCGCCCTCGCCCACCGCAACAAGGCCGGCGCCACCGTGTTCGACCTCGACTGGCGCCCGATGTTCTGGTCCGACCCGGACGCGGCCCGTCCCTTCTACGCCGAGGCCCTGAAGCACACCACCGTCGCCGTCGGAAACCTCGACGAGGTGGAGGTGGCCACCGGAGTGCGTGAGCCGCACGCCGCCGCCCGTGCGTTGCTGGACGCAGGCGTGGAACTCGCCGTGGTGAAGCAGGGCCCCAAGGGCGTCCTCGCCGTCAACAGCAAGGGAGAGTCGGCCGAGGTGCCCCCGCTCCCGGTGAACGTCCTCAACGGACTCGGAGCCGGCGACGCCTTCGGCGGCTCCCTCTGCAACGGCCTGCTCGAAGGCTGGGATCTGGAGAAGATCATGCGGCACGCCAACGCGGCCGGAGCCATCGTCGCCTCCCGCCTGGAGTGCTCCTCGGCGATGCCCACCCCGGACGAGGTCGCGGCGGCGCTCGCGGCGGGAGCCGTCAAGTGACCGTCGACGTCGCGGACCTGGTCCGCACCCGTTCCGTGCGCCCCGAGGCCATAGCGGAGGCCGCCGCCCGCCGCACCCGCCGCCCCCTGCTCAACACGAGCGGCCGGCTGATGATCGTCGCCGCCGACCACCCGGCCCGCGGCGCCCTCGGCGTCGGCGACCGCAAGCACGCCATGGCAAACCGTGCCGACCTGCTCGAACGCCTCTGCCTGGCACTGTCCCGTCCCGGCGTGGACGGCGTCCTCGCCACCGCCGACATCCTGGACGACCTGCTGCTGCTCGGCGCCCTCGAGGGCAAGGTCGTCATGGGCTCGATGAACCGCGGCGGTCTCCAGGGCGCCAGCTTCGAACTCGACGACCGCTTCACCGGCCACCGCCCCGAGGACATCGAACGCCTCGGCTTCGACGCCGGCAAGCTGCTCCTGCGGATCGACTACGACGACCCGGGCTCCCTCACCACCCTGGAGTCCACGGCCCGCGCCATCGACGACATGGCCGCACGACGGCTCCCGGTCTTCGTCGAGCCGTTCATCAGCCGCCGCTCCCCGCAGGGCAGGCTCGGCAACGACCTGTCCGCCGAGGCCGTCACCAAGTCGATCGCGATCGCCTCGGGCCTGGGCGGCACCTCGGCCTACACCTGGCTGAAGGTCCCCGTCACCGACAACCCCGACGACATGGCCGAGGTCATGGCGACCTCCACGCTGCCCGCGGTGCTGCTGGGCGGCGAGGTCGGGGGCGACCAGGACGGCGCGTACGAGAAGTGGCGCGGCGCCCTGCAACTGCCCACCGTGCGCGGCCTGGTGGTCGGCCGTTCGCTGCTGTACCCGGCGGACGGCGATGTGGCCGCCGCCGTGGACACCGCCGTCGGACTGCTGTGAGGGCCGTATGACCAGCAACGAGATGACCAGCAACGAGCTGTACATCGCCAAGGGCACCGCCGCGAACGCCCAGTACGTGGTCGACATCGACCCCAAGCGGGCCGGCTGGACCCACAGCAGCCTGCGGATCGTCGAACTGGAACCGGGCGGCACCCACACCTTCACCGCCGGGGACAGCGAATGGATCGTCCTTCCGCTGCAAGGCGGATGTACCGTGCAAACAGAGGGTGAAGAGTTCCAACTCCTGGGCCGGGAAAGCGTGTTCGCCGGAGTCTCCGACTTCGCCTACGTGCCCCGTGACGCCCAGGCACTGATCGCCTCCGGCGCGGGCGGCCGCTTTGCTTTGGCAGGAGCGAAGTGCGAGCGACAACTCCCCGCCCGCTACGGCCCCGCGCCGGAGGTCCCGGAAGAAGAGCGGGGCAGCGGCAACTGCGCCCGCCACGTCCGCAACTTCGCCTCCGCCGACGCCTTCGACTGCGACAAGCTGATCGCCGTCGAGGTCGTCACGCCCGGCGGCAACTGGTCCTCGTACCCGCCGCACAAGCACGACGAGCACCGGCCCGGCGAGGAGGCGGAGCTGGAGGAGATCTACTACTTCGAGGTCGACGGCCCGAACGGGTTCGGCTATCAGCGCGTATCCCCTTCACGTGAGGGCGGTTCGGACGTCCTCGCGGAGGTCCGCTCCGGCGACGCCGTCCTCGTCCCCGACGGATGGCACGGCCCGTCGATCGCGCAACCCGGCCACGACATGTACTACCTGAACGTCATGGCCGGCCCGGGTGAGACACGGGAGTGGCGGATCTGCTTCCACCCGGACCATACGGAGGGTTACCGATGACGGCGCAGACCCCGACGACGAGGCTCACGGTCGCGCAGGCGCTCGTCCGCTTCCTGTCCGCCCAGTACACGGAGCGGGACGGCGTACGGCAGCGGCTGATTGGCGCGACCTGGGGCATCTTCGGCCACGGGAACGTCGCCGGACTCGGGCAGGCACTGGTGGAGTACGCCGCCGAGATGCCGTACCACCAGGGCCGCAACGAGCAGTCGATGGTGCACGCGGCGGTCGGCTACGCCCGCCAGTCCAACCGCCTGTCCACACACGCCGTGACGACCTCCATCGGCCCGGGCGCCACCAACCTGGTCACCGGCGCGGCCCTGGCGACCGTCAACCACCTCCCGGTCCTGCTGCTGCCCGGCGACACCTTCGCCACCAGGGTCGCCGACCCGGTCCTCCAGCAGCTCGAAGTCCCGTACGCGGGCGACGTGTCCGTCAACGACTGTCTGCGTCCGGTGTCGAGGTACTTCGACCGCGTCACCCGGCCGGAGGCCCTGATCCCGGCGGCACTCCAGGCCGTGCGGGTGCTCACCGACCCGGTGGAGACGGGCGCGGTGACCCTCGCTCTCCCGCAGGACGTGCAGGCCGAGGCGTACGACTGGCCCGAGGAGTTCTTCGCGGAGCGCACCTGGGCGGTACGACGGCCGGGCGCCGACCCGGCCGAACTCGCCGAAGCCGTAAGGGCGATCCGGGCATCCGAGAGGCCGCTGGTCATCGCGGGCGGCGGGGTCCACCACAGCCGTGCCGAGGAGGCCCTCGCCGAGTTCGCCTCGGTCACCGGCATCCCGGTCGCCTCCACCCAGGCCGGCAAGGGCTCCCTGCGCCACGACCACCCCCAGGACGTCGGCGGCGTCGGCCACACCGGTACCGCCACCGCCAACGAACTCGCCCGCCAGGCCGACCTGGTGATCGGCGTCGGCACCCGCTACACCGACTTCACCACCGCGTCGAACACCCTGTTCACCGGCGACGAGGTCCGTTTCCTCAACCTCAACATCGCCCCCTTCGACGGCCACAAGCTCGCCGGCCAGCCCCTGATCGCCGACGCCCGCAGCGGCCTGACGGAACTCACCGAGGCCCTCCAGCTGCACGGCCACCGCGTCACGGAGACGTACACCGGCGAGTACGCCCTCGACAAGGAACGCTGGGAGCAGCGCGTCGACGCCTGCTACGAGGCCGAGGAGCCCGACATACGGCCCACCCAGCCGCAGGTCCTCGGCGCCCTGGACGCCCTGGTCGACGAGTCGGACGTGATCATCAACGCGGCCGGATCGCTCCCCGGCGACCTGCACAAGATGTGGCGGGCGCGCTCCCGGGACCAGTACCACCTGGAGTACGGCTACTCCTGCATGGGCTACGAAATCCCCGCCGCGATCGGTGTGAAGATGGCGGCACCCGAGCGCAACGTCTGGGCACTGGTCGGCGACGGCACGTACCTGATGATGCCGACGGAGATCGTGACGGCCGTGCAGGAGGGAATCGCGATCAAGATCCTCCTGGTGCAGAACCACGGCTACGCCTCCATCGGTGGCCTGTCCGAGTCGGTCGGCGGTGAGCGGTTCGCCACCGCCTACCGGTACAGGTCCGACGACGGCACGTACACGGGGGCGCCGCTGCCCGTGGACCTCGCCGCCAACGTGGCGAGCCTCGGTATGCGCGTGCTGCGCGCGAAGACCGTACGAGACCTCCGCGCCGCCCTCGCCGAGGCGCGGTCCGCGGACACTCCCACTTGTGTCTACGTCGAGACGGAAACCGCAGACACAGTGTCGGGCCCGCCCCCGGCGCAGGCCTGGTGGGATGTACCTGTGGCCGAGACCGCGACGCGACCGTCCGCGGTGAAGGCCCGTGAGCTGTACGAACGGCACGTCTCTACCCGACGCCGCCCGCTGTGAAGGACTACTGGAGTGATTCAGCCATGACGAAGATCGTCAACCACTGGATCGGCGGCAAGACCGTCGAAGGCGCGTCGGGAACCTACGGGCCGGTCACCGACCCCGCGACCGGCGCGGTCACCACCAAGGTCGCGTTCGCGACCGTCGACGAGGTGGACGCGGCCGTGGCCGCCGCCAAGGACGCCTACGTCAGCTGGGGCCAGTCCTCGCTGGCCAAGCGGGCCACGATCATGTTCAAGTTCCGCGCGCTGCTGGACGCGAACCGGGACGCGATCGCCGAGCTGATCACCGCCGAGCACGGCAAGGTGCACAGTGACGCGCTGGGCGAGGTGGCCCGCGGTCTGGAGATCGTGGACCTGGCGTGCGGGATCACCGTGCAGCTGAAGGGCGAGCTGTCGACCGAGGTGGCCAGCAGGGTGGACGTGTCGTCCATCCGCCAGCCGCTCGGTGTCGTCGCCGGCATCACGCCGTTCAACTTCCCGGCGATGGTCCCGATGTGGATGTTCCCGATCGCCATCGCGTGCGGCAACACCTTCGTGCTGAAGCCGAGCGAGAAGGACCCGTCGGCGAGCCTGAAGATCGCCGAGCTGCTGTCGGAGGCCGGTCTGCCCGACGGCGTCTTCAACGTCGTGCACGGTGACAAGGTGGCCGTCGACCGGCTTCTGGAGCACCCCGACGTCAAGGCCGTGTCCTTCGTCGGCTCGACCCCGATCGCCCGCTACATCCACACCACCGCCTCCGCGAACCACAAGCGGGTGCAGGCGCTGGGCGGCGCCAAGAACCACATGCTGGTGCTGCCGGACGCCGACCTGGACGCGGCCGCGGACGCCGCGGTGAGCGCGGCCTACGGCTCCGCGGGCGAGCGCTGCATGGCGATCTCGGCCGTGGTCGCGGTCGGCGCGATCGGCGACGAACTGGTGGAGAAGATCCGCGAGCGCGCCGAGAAGATCAAGATCGGTCCCGGCAACGACCCGACCTCCGAGATGGGCCCGCTGATCACGAAGGTCCACCGCGACAAGGTGGCGTCGTACGTCGAGGGTGCGGCGGCCGAGGGCGCCGAGGTCGTGCTCGACGGCACCGGCTTCACGGTGGACGGCTTCGAGGACGGCCACTGGATCGGCATCTCGCTGCTCGACAAGGTGCCGACCAGCGCGAAGGCCTACCAGGACGAGATCTTCGGTCCGGTGCTGACCGTGCTGCGCGTCGACACCTACGACGAGGGCATCGCCCTCATCAACGCCTCGCCGTTCGGCAACGGCACCGCGATCTTCACCCGGGACGGCGGCGCGGCCCGCCGCTTCCAGCTGGAGGTCGAGGCCGGCATGGTCGGCGTGAACGTCCCGATCCCGGTCCCGGTCGGCTACCACTCCTTCGGTGGCTGGAAGGACTCGCTCTTCGGCGACCACCACATCTACGGCAACGACGGCACGCACTTCTACACCCGCGGCAAGGTCGTCACCACCCGCTGGCCGGACCCGGCCGACGCCCCGTCGGGCGTGGACCTGGGCTTCCCACGCAACCACTGAGCACGGTGGGCGGGCCCACCAGCGCGGTGGCAGATCCCGGCGCAGCACCACTCCGCCGGGCGTGAGCACCTCGATCGCGCCGTGCCGCGAGACGACGACCGTCACCCGC